>JBDTSD010000227.1:0-6665 GCA_039931355.1 Ginsengibacter sp. | reverse complement strand
AACGCAAACTAAAGTCACTTGATTTTTACGCAACTTTAGAAGAAAATATCTGGTAATCTATTTTGTTTCTACTAAGATTTTTTGATCTTAATAACATAAACCCTATCCCTTTGTTCTATCGAAAAGTTGGTTGTAACCATACCTGTTTCTATTTTTGTTCTACCTGATCTTTATACACCTTCTTCAAATTCCTTATGTTCTTCCGGCTCGTAATGCTCATGTAAGTTCTCCAGCTTCTTCTTGCCGTAAGCGATGCGTGTGATCAACACAAATAAAACCGGAACAATAAAAATTGCCAGCGTAGTTGCAGCAAGCATACCTCCAAATACCGTCCAGCCTATTGTTTGACGGGATTCCGCAGCAGCGCCACTGGCGAAGGCCAATGGAAGCACACCTAATATAAATGCAAGCGATGTCATAACGATTGGGCGTAGCCGAAGTTTTACGGCGGCTACTGTTGCAGACACTACGTGCATTCCCCTGTCTACCCTTTCCTTTGCAAACTCCACAATTAAAATGGCATTTTTCGCGGCAAGCCCTATCAATGTAATCAAACCAATTTGAGCATAAATATTATTCGTAAGACCTGGCAAAAAAGTAAGCGTGATGATAGATCCCAAGGCGCCAATAGGCACTGCAAAAAGCACAGAGAATGGAATAGACCAGCTCTCATACAATGCAGCAAGGAAAAGAAAAACGAAAACAAGTGATATGGCAAAAATGGTTGTGCTGCTGCTGCCGGCTTTTATTTCTTCACGGCTCATGCCTGAAAACTCGTAACTATAGCCTGCCGGCAAATATTTCGCCGCGGTTTGCTTTAATGCATCTATAGCCTGGCCACTGCTGTAGCCATCTTTTGACGTTCCGTTTATCTCAATTGACCTATAGACATTGTAATGCGAAATGAGTGTGGGCGTCTCAATTAATTTGCTGGTGATTAGTGATCCTAAAGGAATCATGTTGCCTTCCTTGTTACGCACATAAAATTTATCCAGGTCACTTAGTGAAGACCGCGAGGCACTATCTGCCTGTGCTACTACGCGAAAATTTCTTCCATATAAATTGAAATCATTTACATAAGAGCTGCCAAGCAGCGTGGATAAAGTTGTATAAACGTCGGCCAAAGAAACGCCTAATTGTTTTACTTTTTCACGGTCCACATCTACCTGGTAACCGGGAGTATGTGAATTAAAAAATGTATAAGCGGCGCCTATCTCAGGCATTTTGGTTAATTCAGTTAAAAAGTTACGGGCCACGTTTTCAAATTGCTGGATGCTATCGGTGCTGGTGGTTTGCAAGAGCTCAAAAGTAAAACCGGAAGTAGCGCCAAGGCCAGGAATTGCCGGTGGAGATATGGCTAAAATTCTCGCTTCCTTTATGTTTGCTGTTTTAGTTCTTATTTGTGCGGCTACACTTTGTGAGTTGTGATCTTTTCCTTTCCTGTCGTCCCATGGTTTTAATAATACGAACATCGTTCCAACGTTGCTTTTATTAGAAAAGCTTATGATGTTCAGGCCTGCAAGTCCTCCAAGTGTTCTTACCTCGGGAATAGACCGCACACTATCCATTATTTGTTTCAGCATATCCACGCTCCTGGTGGTAGAGGTGGCTTCAGGCAATTCATACGTAACATAAAGCCGGCCTTCATCTTCAGTGGGTATAAAACCTGTCGGTTTATTTTTGAAAAGAAAAAACAAACCAATAAATATTATGAGCAATAGTATCAACACGTAACGTGTTCCTCTTATCCATTTGCCAACCCCTCGTGTGTAGGAAGCCGTTACTTTTCCAAAGAAATTATTAAAAGATGCAAAGAATTTTTCCATGAAATTCTTTTTCTCTTCTTTGCCTTTGGAATGCCTGAGCATAAGGGAACATAAGGCTGGTGTCAATGACAGCGCCACAAAAGCAGATATCACAACTGATACAGCAATGGTGATAGCAAACTGCTGGTACAACCTTCCAACAATACCAGGTATAAATCCTACAGGAACGAATACTGCTGCTAATATCAGGGCAATGGCAATTACCGGTCCCGATATATCTTTCATCGCTTTTCTTGTCGCATCTTTTGGAGACATATTTTCAAAATCAATATTATGCTGCACCGCTTCTACCACCACGATAGCATCATCTACCACTATACCAATTGCCAGCACAAATGCAAACATGGTAAGCGTGTTAATAGTAAATCCAAATGGAATAAAAAATATGAAAGTGCCTATCAATGATACAGGTATTGCCAATACCGGGATTAGGGTTGCCCGCCAGTTTTGCAGAAATAAAAACACCACCAATATCACAAGCGTCAAAGCTTCCAGTAATGTATATACCACTTCCCTGATAGAAGTTTTAACAACAGAAACTGTCTCAAGCGGAATGAGGTAATCAATATCATTAGGGAAAGATTTCTTTAACTCATCAAGCCTGGCTGTTATTCGTTGATAGGTTTCTAAAGCGTTGGCACCGGGTGCCTGGTACAATAATAAAAATGCTCCGGGCTTTCCGTTTACCAATGCATTGTTCCCATAATCAAACTTGCCTAACTCCACCCGGGCAATATCTTTCATGTAAATAATATTTCCTGTTTGCGGGTTAGAGCGCACAATAATATTATTGAACTGGTCTACTGTATTGATACGGCTATTGGTGATTACGCTGTATTCAAAACTTTGGATTTGCGGTTGAGGATTTCCACCTATTGTTCCGGATGCAATTTGCAGGTTTTGTTCGCTGATGGCTGCTGTCACGTCACTGGTAGTAATGTCGAGAGCTGCAAGCTTTTCAGGATTGAGCCATATGCGCATGCCAAAATCATCACCCCTTGAAACAATATCACCCACGCCGTTTACCCGCTGCAAAGCGTCTTTCATGTAAATATTTACATAGTTACCGATGAACTTGGAATCGTGTGTGCCTTTGGGTGAGTAAAACGCCAGCGCCACCATTATGCTTGGATTACGCTTACGAACGGTGATGCCTAAACGCTTTACCGCATCTGGCAGTGAAGGCTGTGCAATGCTCACCCGGTTTTGCACATCGAGAGAAGCGATATTAACGTTTGTACCTACATCAAAAACCACGCTTATACTACTTTGCCCGCTGGAAGTGCTGTTGCTTGTAATGTATGACATGCCCGGCGATCCATTGATCTGTGTCTCCATCGGCGTGGTTGTGGTTTGCTCCACTGTCCCGGCATCTGCTCCCGTAAAGGAACCGGTGATGTTTACCGTCGGTGGCGTGATATCGGGGTATTGTGCTATTGGTAAAGTGCTCATGGCAATAATACCTACAAGTACTATCACAATGGAGATGACAATTGCAGTGACAGGCCTGCGTATAAAGGTTTCAGCGATCATTTTGTTTTCTTATTACACGAATTTTTAATCACGAATTACACGAATTTTAAATTTCATCTAATGAATGTTTAAATACATAACCTTAGATCAAACACTTTCTTCTAAACTATTTTTTTTGCTGTTCAGCAGGTTCCGGCGGAGCCGTTGTTACCACAGATCCTTCATGGAGATTTTGAACTCCTTCCACAACTATTTTTTCGCCCTCATTCAATCCTTGCTTTACAATCACATTAGTATCTATCTGCTCGCCTAACTGTACTTTGTGCTGGCTCACTTTGGAACTATCGCCTACTACGTACACGAAAAATTCTCCGAGCTGTTCTGTCACTGCTTTATAAGGAATGATAGTTGATTTTTTCGACGCAGTATTTTTAACCCTTATTGTTGCATTCATTCCCGCCTTAAGCATTCCTTTATTATTTGGAAAAACAAGCCGCACTTTTATAGTGCCGGTTTGCGGATCAACGGCGCGGTCTATCAGGCTTATCTTCCCGGGGTAAGGATATACATCATCGCCGAAGGCTATGGTAAATAGCGAGTCCGGTGACTTTGTGCCTTCCTGATCAATTTTTATAAAGCGGTAAATTTCTTTTTGGTCAACAGTAAAATCAACCGCAATAGGATTGTCGGTGGAGACTGTATTTAAAACTGTTTGCCCTGCAACGACTGCCGTGCCCTTCTTAACCTGCGATATACCGATGGTGCCGGTAAGGGGAGCCGTAATGCTTGCAAATTTTACATTCGACCTCACACTTGACACATTTGCCTGTGCAGCCGCAACCTGCTTTTTTGAAACCTGTAAAGCGGCGTCAGCATAATCAACTTGTTGCTTCGCAATTGCATCGTGTTTGTCAAGCTCATGATAGCGTTCAGCATCTTTTTGAGATTTTAATAAGTCGGCTTCCTGTACCTGCAGGTCCGCAACAGCCTGCTGGTAATTTGCTTTATATACCTGCGCATCTATTGAATATAAAAGTTGCCCCTTGTGTACTTTCTGCCCGTCTTTAAAATGTATCCCCGTAACATAACCACTCACCTGTGAAGTAAGGTCTATTTCATCCAGGGCTGAAGTAGTGCCGGGATATTTATCATAATATACTGCATCGGTAGCGCTCACCTGCGTAACCGTTACAGGCGTTGCCGGTGGCGGTCCCCCGGGTTCATCGCTCTTTTTATTTCCGCACGATGCTAAAATAAAGGCAACGGCAAAAAATGGAAATATATAAAGCTGTTTACAATTCATGTTTCTTATTTTAATAATTTATTTCTCCCAATGATTGCGCTACATCTACTTTGCTCGAAAGCAACTGGTACAAGGCATTATAATAATTTATTTGTGCCGTGCGTAGGTCTGTTTCGGCGCTTATCACTTCGAGATATGTTTTAATACCAGACTTATATTGCAGCGTTATTACATCATACACTTCATTCGCCAGCGACAGATTTTCTTTAAGGCTATGGAAATTATATAAGTTGCTTTTATAAGTTGACAGCGCCTGGGCATATTGGGTATTAATATTATTTTGTAGACTCGTAATAGAATTATCAACCTGGGTAATCTCCAGCTCAGCCTGCTTTATTTGCTGCAGTCTTTTTCCACCTTGGAAAATGGGAACAGACAATAAAATACCCGCATAAGAATTCGGATAACTCCGGCTGTAAACTTTGGTTAATTTATTATTCAGGTAATTAAGATTGTAATTGCCGAATGCAGATATTTCAGGTAAGAAACTCCACTTATAATATTGCAAATTATATTGCTGCAACTTCCTTTGTGTTTCCAGCAACTGCACTTCTATCCTCGAAGAGTAATTTACATTTTGCAGCGTATCAATCAGTACCTCATCTTCCATCCTGGCAGTATCGTAAACAAGCACAAGCTCTTTCGAAAACGGGTATCCCATCAACTCTTTCAGGTAGGCTTTTTTAGCGATCAAAGCCTCTTCTCCAAATTTTTTCTGCGCTTTTGCGTTGTTTAAAGAAATGGTTGCCCTTTTATAATCTGTCTTATCTGTGATGCCAGCCTGGTATTGATAGAACGCATCTTTAAGGCTCACGTTTATTCTTTCAATATCCTGTACGGTTACATTTATTTGTTGTTTGGTTAATATCACATCATAAAAAGCTTTGCTCACAAAAGCAGCAAGGTTGATGTTTTGCTCCTTTGTATTTTGCTGCGATTGCATGCGCACATCTTTTGATGATCGCGAGGCAAGCAACACATCCCGGTTAAAAATATTTTGTGTAGCGCCAAGCTGGATGCCCGATGTATTCACCGTGCCGGTGTGAATAAGCATGCCGTTAAAGTTCACTGTCTGCAGTTGGAAATTATGTTGAAGATTGTAATTGAGATTTAGCTGCGGGAACCAGTCGGCGAGTTTGCTTTTAATGGTAGCTTCGGTGATATCTTCATTAAGCTTTGCATTTTTTAAATCAGGATTATTTTGTAATGCATAATTGATGCAATCCTGTATGGTAGCCTGCTGCAGGCTATCAACCCGCCTTTGCTGCGCATGAAGAATGGTTGGGAATAGTAAAACGGTAAATATTATTTTATAACCTTTGCCCCACCTGCAATTGTTCCTTAAATTCCAAATTTGCATATTACTTTTTTAGATTCTTTTCTCATTGCAGGCAATCGTTATGCAAAAAAAGTATTACATCTAAATAAGCAAATGGTTTGCTTTTATTGAATTTTAATACCATCCCACAAAATATTGGCAACCTTGCACAGATCATTATCCTTAAAGCCGAAACGACCGGTTATATGATATTTTGCTGTTGCCGTAATGCAACCGAACACAGCAGAGGCTATCAATTTATATTCCATTTTTTTTAAATAACCAGAATCCATGCCTTCCTGTAAAAATTCATGAAACCTGTTTACAGAGCCTTTCAATTTTTTTGCCGAGCTTATTTTCGCATAAGGCGAACTATTGAATTGCTCTATAAATATTAACGAGCCCGGGTTATTAATAAAATATTTACACAGATTAATCCATCCTGCAAAAAATCGTTGCCTGTAATCTTTTTTGCTTTCAGCATCATTAAACATAGCTTCCACCATTTCGGTTCTTACGTGGCAATTTAATTGCAGAATAATATCGTCTTTGCTGGAAAAATAATGATAAATGGTTCCTGCGGCAACTCTCGCATCTTTTGATATCATGCTAACAGTGGTCCCATGTAAACCATTCGTTTTTATGAGCTTTAAAGTGCTGGTTAAGATTTCTTTTTTCTTGCCTGTTATGTCCGATTGAACGATCATTCGGTCGCGAAGGTAGAGATTTATTTGATCTAATCTTT
>JBDTSD010000226.1:0-6694 GCA_039931355.1 Ginsengibacter sp. | reverse complement strand
ATTGGTTTTAAATGGGAGGGAATGGATCCTAATGCCTTACCTGCTTTTGGGACAATAGCTGTGTCACAGAATTTTGGTAAAACAATTGGCTGGCAGGTGAAAGAAGGCAGAGATTTTTCAAAAGAGTTTGCAACAGATAGCCTGGCAATGGTGCTAAATGAATCTGCTGTAAAATTAATAGGAATGAAAAAGGATATAGTTGGTGAGAACATACAGTTGAATGATCGCAATTATAAAGTGATCGGAGTCGTAAAAGATATGCTGATGGAGTCTCCGTATCAACCGGTAAAGCCCACTGTATTTTTCTATGATCCCAACTGGATAAACGTGATCACCGTCTCTATCAAACAAGGACAAACGATGAAGCCTGCGCTGGCAAAGATTCAAAGCGTTTTCAAGAAATATGATCCCGGCGCACCATTCAATTATACTTTTAATGATGAAGACTATGCGCTGAAGTTTGCGGACGAACAACGCATTGGCAACCTCGCAACTTTCTTCACTATCCTCGCGATTTTCATTTCCTGCCTTGGTCTTTTTGGACTGGCGTCCTTTGTGGCAGAGCAGCGAAAAAAAGAAATTGGCGTTCGCAAAGTGCTGGGCGCTTCCACCTTTAATCTTTGGCAGATGCTGTCCAGGGAGTTTGCATTACTCGTCATTATATCCTGTGTGATCGCCATCCCTATAGCCTGGTATTATTTGCATCAATGGCTACAGCAATATGATTACAAGACGGATATTTCTATATGGGTTTTCGTGGTCTCAGCGTTCGGTGCGCTTTTTATCACTTTGATTACCGTAAGCTTCCAGGCAATAAAAGCGGCGTTGGCAAATCCGGTAAAGAGTTTGAGAACGGAATGATTGGCAAAAATTTAATGGAAATTTCAAAATATCTCCTTTATGCTCAAAAATTATTTTAAAACAACATGGCGTAATTTAAAACGCAACAAAGCTTTTACTGTATTAAATATTGCGGGGCTTGCTGTTGGTATAGCCTGTTCTGCATTAATTTTTTTGTGGGTGGAATACCAGGTTACTTATAACGAATCAATACCCGATCTCAACAATATTTATGACGTAAAAAATACCCAAACTTACGGAGGCGATATGTACACCTTTTCGGCAACGCCGGCGCTTGCAAGAGATGCACTTCTGCAGGAATTTCCCGGCGTGGTGAACGTAACGCGTTATAATAGTGCGGGCGCTACCATTTCTTTAAATAACAAGCACCTGCCACAATCCGGTGCTTATGTGGATTCCTCTTTCCTAAAAATATTTCAGCTTCCTGTGATTGAAGGCAATGCAATGGCCGCAGCGAATGATATATCACAGATCGCTATTTCACAAAAACTGGCAAAAAATTATTTCGGTGACGGCAATGCCATAGGCAAGGCTTTGATGGTAGACACTCAACCTTATAAAGTGGCTGCTATTTATAAGGACATTCCGCAAAACGTCCAGTTTTACGGAACCGATTTCTTACTGCCTTACCAGGCTTTTTACGATCAATATAAAACCCAGGGTATTGATACCTGGGGGAACAACTGGACGGATACCTGGGTACAATTAAACCCACATACAAATGTTATCGCCTTTAATAAAAAGCTTAGCAAACTTGTTCAACAAAAAAATCCACAGGTAACTAATCAATCACTCTCTTTATACCCCTTGAAAAGAATGACTTTATATGGCGGATTTACTAACGGTAAAGAAGATAAAACCAAAGGCCTTATCAAGTACGTTAGCATGTTCACTATAGTAGCCTTGATTATTTTGTTTATTGCCTGCATCAATTTCATGAACTTATCTACCGCACGCAGTGAAAAAAGAGCAAAAGAAATAGGAATGCGTAAAGTGATGGGATCATCCCGAATCAACCTCGTTATAAGGTTGCTTATTGAGTCCCTTTTTATATCATACATGGCTGTTATATTGGCGTTGCTTATTGTTGCATGCGTACTTCCCATGTTCAGTAACCTGATTGGCCTGCACCTGGAAATGCATGTTTTATTCCCATCACATCTATTGTTTTTACTGGGTATTGGATTGTTATGCGGCATGGTTGCAGGCAGCTACCCGGCATTGTTTTTATCTTCTTTCAATCCTATAAAAGCATTAAAGAACCAGGTAAGTAATCGGGCTGGAAACGCAAGTATTGTTCGTAAAAGCCTTGTAGTAATTCAATTTACCATTTCTGTATTTATCATTATTGCCGTTATAGTTATATACCAGCAGATGCAGTATACAAGAAACAGGGATCTTGGTTTTAATAAAGACAATATTTTATATGTTAGTGCTACTCCTTCTTCGCTTCAATCATTTTCATCATTAAAACAATCGCTTCTAAACACTGGCGCTGTAGCTGATGTTGCTTTGGGTTCCAGTTCGCCGTTAAGCATGTATTCAAACGGTGGTGGCTATAACTGGGATGGTAAAAATGAAAATGAAGACGTGTTGGTTACTCAAACTCGTATTGACGCAAATTATTTAAACACATTTGGTATACAATTAAAAGAAGGCAGAAATTTCAACACAAATCCCGATGCAGATAGTGACCATGTAATCATAAATGAAGCGTTTGCCAGGCTTATGGGAAAAGCAGGACATGTTGGTGGCGAAATATGGAGAGGAGATAAATCTTCGGGCTATGCAACAATCACAGGCATCACAAAAAACTTCGTGTACAACGATGTCAACCAATTAACACCCGCCCCGTTAGCTTTCTATAACTATCCGGATGGAGCAAACTTTATCTTCCTCAAACTAAAGGCAATGAATAACCTTAGTCCCGTAATTACAGCTTTACAAAATGTATTTACAAAAGCAGATGCTTCCGTGCCATTTGATTATAAGTTTATTGATAAAAATTTTGAACAAAAATTTAAAGAGGAAAAATTTATAAGCACACTGTCAACCATCTTTGGAGCCCTCGCAATTTTTATTTCCTGCTTAGGATTGTTTGGGCTTTCCGCTTTCATGGCCGAACAAAGAAAAAAAGAAATAGGTGTGCGAAAAGTACTGGGGGCAAGTGTTCCAAGAATTGCAGCATTAGTATCAAAAGATTTTTTGAAATTGGTTGGCGTTTCCTGTTTAGTCGCGTTTCCGGCGGCATGGTGGATTATGTCTGGCTGGTTGCACAATTATGAGTACCGCATTGAAATAAGCTGGCTGATATTTTTTATTGCGGGTATTGTTGCCATGCTGATTGCTATAGTTACAATAAGCTTTCAATCAATAAAGGCGGCTATTGCAAACCCTGTAAAGAGTTTGAGAAGTTAGTAGAACATTCAACAACTAAAATAACAACATGCTAAAAAATTATTTCAAAATTGCGTGGAGAAATCTTATTAAGAACCGTACGTTCAGCATCATTAATATTGTTGGCTTATCCTTTTCAGTAGCGTTTTGCCTGCTGCTATTTTTTTATATTAAGTACGAGCAATCTTATGATACATTTCATGTAAAGAAAGATCATCTTTTTCGTCTTGAAATGACGAGTCTTTATCCTGAGTTTAAAGACACCACAAAAAAGAGCCTGTTCTCTTTTCTTACCAAAAATGATGATGTAGAAAACCAGCTCGTGTTCCCGGTAGATGTTGCCGAAAAAATGCAGCCTGTTTTTCCTGAAATAAAAAGTATTACACGTTTTAAAGACAATGGCGAACAGCTTATTAAGGCCGGCAATGAAATCTATAAAGAGCAACATGCTTTATTTACTGATGACAATTTTTTCAACAATTTTTCTTTTAACCTTAAATATGGAAATGCTAAAACAGTACTGAGTTCCATTAATAATATAGTGCTCTCGGAAAGCACTGCAAAAAAATATTTTGCCAATGAAAATCCTTTAGGTAGAACGCTTACCCTTATAACAGACACGACACATCTCTATACAGTAAGTGGCGTTGCAAAAGATGCGCCTTCTAATTCAAGCATTCAATACAATGTTATTGTTCCACTATTATCTGATCCTGATTATGCAGAAAATATGAAACAGGGATTTAATCATCAGACACATTTATATGTTGTTGAACTGGCAGACAATGTTTCAAAGGAAAAGTTTGAAATGAAAATGAATCAATGGGCTCAAAAATATGTTGCGGAGCCATATCTGGCTGATGATGGTAAATTTCATACAAATGAATCTTCATTAAAAGTTCATTGGTCTTTACGTTCGTTAGCAAACAGTCACTATAATGTATCAGCACCATGGGGCCATTACACCAATTCTAAAAATATGTACCAACTGGTATGTCTTGTTCTTATCATCCTTGCTATAGCGTCATTGAATTATATATTATTGGTAATATCCAATGCGGCTTCCCGTACACAGGAAATTGGTGTTCGTAAAGTATTAGGTGCAAAAAGAAAATCTGTTATTTTCCAGTTTTGGCTGGAAACACAGATAGTAGTAACAATAGCTATAGTAGCAGGTTTCCTGCTAATGAACCTGCTGCTTCCTTTATTTAATTCCCTTGTTGATGCACACATAAGTTTTAATAATTTTTCTTTAAAAGATGTTCTTCCTGCTTTAATAATACTTGCATTGGCTTTGGGAATTCTTGCCGGTTATTACCCTGCTTTGCTTTTATCTAAAATGAAACCGGTGTCAATAATAAAAAGCTTTCAAACTTTTAAAATTAATCCTCGTTTTTCAAAAGTCCTTGTTGTAATTCAATATACAGCTTGCGTGGTTTTGATGATAGCCGCCTTTGTTATTCATCGTCAAATGCAATACATAAATAATAAAGATCTTGGGTTTGATAAAGAACAAATCGTAATGGTAAAAAATCCAACTTATGATGGAGATTTTACAAAACGTGTTCATGACCGCTTATATGTTTGGGCAAAGTCACAGCCTTCTGTTGTACAATTTTCAGGAATGAATGGCGGATTGGATGGTGCATATAATACCAATGGTTTTCAATTAAACGGAGAACAAAAATGGCTGCGCCAGTTAACGGTTGATTATAATTATTTTGAAATGCTTGGGTTGAAGTTTGTACAGGGGCGGCCGTTTTCACAAGCTATTGCATCTGATACTTCTAAAACAATAAGGCCATCTGTTGTAAATGAAACACTCTTTAAAATGCTGGGTAAAGATGCAGCCCTTGGTATTTACAACGAAGCTATACGTTCAACAATTATAGGTGTTGTAAAAGATTATCATTTCGAAACGCTTTCTAAAAAGATTGAACCGGAGCAGCATGTATTAGCGAGAGGTTACGAGTCGTATTTTATGTTTAAAATAAGAGCCGGTCAAATCCAACCTGTACTTGCCAGGCTTCAAAAAGAATGGAAGCAAACATCAGGCAATTATCCTTTTGAATATACTTTTCTTGATCAGTCTATTACAAAAATGTATGAAGCAGATGCAAGCTGGCAAAAGATTATACAGGCTTCGTGCTTCTTCGCCATATTCATTGCGTGTATGGGATTATTTGGCTTATCTGCAATTAATGCTGCAAACCGCACCAAAGAAATTGGTATAAGAAAAGTATTGGGTGCAAATGTTAAAGATATTGTTGCCACATTATCTTCCAGCTTTATTGTAATGATTTCCATATCCATTTTAATTGCTGTTCCTCTTGCGTGGTGGATCATGAATATGTGGCTCGAAGATTTTGCTTACCGCATTAATATAAACTGGTGGATGTTTTTGATTGTAGGGATAACGGCTTTAGTGATCGCCTTAGCTACGGTTAGTTTCCAGGCAATAAAAGCAGCGATAGCAAATCCTGTAAAGAGTTTGCGAAGTGAGTAATAAATATTGTTCCACCTTAACCAGTAACATTATTTATTCAATTAAAACTTTATCATGTTTAGAAATTATTTTAAAACAGCGTGGAGAAATATCAGGAAGAATAAACTGTTTTCTTTCATAAATATTCTCGGTTTATCTATTGGCATCGCAACATGTTTTATCATCATGTTATATGTACAGGATGAATTAAACTATGATCGCTTCAATAAAAATGCTGACAACATTGCACGTGTTATTTTTAAAGCAGATATTAATGGCGGAAAAATAAATGAAAGTGTATGCATGCCACCGGTAGCCGGAGTAATGAAGAAAGATTTTCCTCAGGTACAGGATGCAATGAGAATACAAGATCAGGGAAGTTCGAAAATTATTTACAAAAACAAAGTTTTTAAGGATGACCAGTTTGCAAATGTAGATGCAAACTTCTTCAGCATTTTTACTTTGCCGATGATTAAAGGTGATGCAAAAACTGCATTACTGCAAGCGCATACAGTCGTGATGACGCAGTCAACTGCAAAAAAATATTTTGGTAATGAAGACGCTATTGGTAAAACGATAATAGTAACGGCTGATGATAACAAGCCATATATAGTAACGGGTATTGTAAAAGATATACCTGTTAACTCGCATTTTCATTTTGACATGTTTGGCTCTATGACAAGCAATGAAAGGGCATCTGAAGATACCTGGATGAGCGGCGGCTTTCATACTTACCTTTTATTAAAACCCGGCACTGATATAAAGCAAATGGAAACAGGGTTTCCTGCCATGGTTAAGACGTATATGGGTCCGGCAATACAACAGGCAATGGGCTTAAGCCTAAATGACTTTATAACAAAAGGCAACAGCCTTGGCTTTGCTTTACAACCGCTCACTGATATTCATCTTAACGCCAACACAACAACAGAATTTGAACCCGGCGGCAATGCA
>JBDTSD010000225.1:0-6741 GCA_039931355.1 Ginsengibacter sp. | reverse complement strand
TTGGATCAATGTCACTGATTTTCCTGTCAACATCAATTTTGATGGTGGCTGTTTGCCCAAATACAATAAATGGCAAAGCCAACAATAGATTGAAAAGCAATTTTTTCATGGAAGATTTTTTTAATTGTGATGATTTTAATTATTGTTTCTACATCGTTTAATTAATAATTGATGATCTGTTCTGTCCATGTTGGGCCTTTTATCTGAAAAACTCCATCCTTAAAATATACCGGTTCAATGCCAAGCTGCGGTGTTTTCTCCCAATCTGCAAAGGCTTGACTGTATGGATAGGGCCGTTTCGCATACATAAGATAATGGCAGGAACTCCATAACTTTCCATCAGGCCCAATGAATAATGCATTATGGCCTGTTTCACAATAAGGGTCTTCTGTATCCTGGAATTTTAAATTTGCATAACCGCCACTCGTTGCAAGTTCGGGGCGATAGTCTTTTTTTCTTGTCCCGAAAATTGGCTCCCGGGAAACCAGTTCCCACGGTCCTAATGGAGATTTTGATTTTAGTAATCCGACTTCGTAGCCACGTGTCCACGTTGAGAAAAACATAAAGTATGTTCCCTCCTTTTTTATAACAAATGGCCCTTCTATGCCTCCTGCCATCCACCCGGGATAGCCCGGTTGTTTTTTATCAAGAAACTTCTCTACAGGTGTGATAAGTTTGCCTTTTTTCAGATCAATTTTTGCCTGGAATAAACCGTTGCCACTGCAATAAAAGTAGGTTTGTCCATCCTCATCTTCAAACAGCGTTGCATCATTATTATATTGTGGAGTAAGAGGCCCGTTAACCAGTTTGTAAGGCCCTGTTACACTATCGGATGAAAACAACCATACACTATGTGTCTTCAATCCTTTTGGGTCTTCTGCTGTTACCTTTCCGCTGTTTACCGTCAGATAATATTTGCTTTTTATAAAATGAATTTCCGGTGCCCAGAATCTTCCATTGTAGGGACAATCGGGCGGCAACTTGCTGGCGTCTATCAACCATGAATATTGTTTCCAGTGAATTAAGTCATCAGACTCTAATAATCGAACCCCCGGATTTGGACCCGTCCATACAGGCTCTGATGTTCCCGTGCAATACCATTTGTCGCCCACTTTAATAATGAAATGGTCACGCATGGAAATAGCAGTATCACGTGTGATGGGATTGGTATATCTGAACTCATACGTAACTCCTGTGTTATTTGAAAGTTCATTGTTTTGTGCAATGCCGGAGCATGCTGCCAATAATAAGTATAAAAACAAATTGATTTTTTTATACATGATAAAAACTTATTTTAATTTCAAAACTTTTATTTTATACAAACATCTTTACGGCCTATTCAAACTTTACCCAATCCACTTCCACATTTGAATTTGTTTCTAATGAAATCAGAAGATGATGAATACCTGTTTTATAATTTGATAAAGACGCCTTACTTTCTTTCCAGTCATTTATTCGTGGAATTTGAATAGTTGCAATTACCGGGTTATTTATATTATCCAAATGAATCTGCAAAGTACCGCCAGTAGATGAGGCAGCTTTTATTACAATAGAGTTTAATTTCTTCTTTCCAAAATCAACTGTATTATATTGAATCCATGAGCCAGCCTCACTGAACATAGCTTTCCAACCTTCGAGCCTATTGGATGTATCAATAAAATCAACTGCAACACCATCAGCACTTTTAGAACTATACCTGTCAATCTGTATAGTTGATGTCGCATTGGTTACCCCGATACCACGTAACGTTGGCATTACTTTTTTAATCGTACCGTCTGCATTAAAGAATAAGCTATCGGCTCTTATAGAACGTGCTTTATCAAAGTTGGGTGAAAGGTCGTTGGCATGATAAAATAAATACCATTGATTTTTAAATTGGGTTATTGATTGATGGTTCGTCCAGCAGCCGGGCGTTTCATCCATAATAACACCCGCAACTGTAAATGGTCCTAAAGGATTATCGCTGACTGCATACTCAAGCCTTTCTGTTTTATTGGCCACATGGGGATAGGTCATATAATATTTCCCCTTGCGCTCAAATAAATAAGGCCCTTCTTTCAAACCTTTATCGGTGGGAAGGCCCTGTATGATTTGCACCCCGCCATCCAACTCAAGCATATTGGCTTTCAACTTTGCAGCATAAATATTTCCCAACGCATAGTACAAATAAGCCTGGCCATTTTTGTCAATAAAAACATTTGGGTCAATGCCATGCACACCTTTTATGGGTTCAGCCTGCGGAACAAACGGGCCGGAGGGTTTATCTGCAACAGCTACGCCTATTGCAAATCCTTTTCCGTAGCTCGTATCTTTTGGCGCAGTTGGAAAATAAAAATAATATTTTCCCTTGCGTTCGATGCAATCCGGTGCCCACATGCTATATCCATCAGGCTTAGCCCACGGAACTGTTGTTTGCGAGACAACAACGCCATCATCTTTCCAATTGGTTAGATTCTTTGTTGCAAACACATGATAATCTTCCATACAAAACCAGCCGATGCGCCCATGGCCGGGCGTTGCAAGAATATCATGCGATGGATATACATACACACTATCGCCAAAAACCCTTGCGGAAGGGTCGGCAGAATACATGTTTGGGATAAGCGGGTTTTGTGCAATTGAATTAATTGTCGTTGATACAATTAATAAAAAGGGCGCTATATATTTGATGTTTCGATTCATATAATGATTATTTACTTGTTGCTAAATGTTGTGCTGCATTCGCTAAAAAAATATAATTCGCACAACCGCCAACAGTTACTTCATTTTCACCCCAGAAGAAAGGCCAGTCTTCTTTATTTTCAGGAAAGTCCGGTTTAATTACTAATATGCCAGGAACAATACCGCCAGCAATAAAACTGAAGTTAGCACGATTGTTACCGTAAGTAATCCTCTTCGATTTTGTACCTACTGAAGAAACAAAAGAAATGTTGGAATATGGATGGCAACCAAAAATATAATTCAATCCCTTGTATACATATTCATGACCAATCACATCAGGATAAAATTGATTAGCATAGTAATTGGTAGCAGCAAAATTTACGACGCCGCCACTGCCGCCCCAGCCTCCGGTTGCTATCGGAACACCATAAGGATTTTGTTTGGCATAATCGTCGCAGGCAGCTTTATACTTTACTATATAACCACGTAATTTATTTTTATAATCATCGTCCATATAAGGCACTGCCTGCAACGCTGGTGACATTCCAAATTGGACAAACCTGTCGAGCGCTTGCCATACTGCATCTTTAAATACGGTTGCATATTGTTCATCTTTTGTAGTGATATATAATTGCAGCGCCGCCGACATTTTAAGACTGTTGCCAAACCTTTTGGAAAACCCTGATGTATCCATTTTACTAATGCTGTCATCTTCATTCCATAATTGTTTTGCATAGAACAAACTTTGTTCAGCCAACGTATCATCAAAACCTTTTAATGCACGGCTGGCAGCAGCTAAGGCAGCCGCTGTATAATAATCAAGGAAGGTAGTGCGCTCTGTAAATGCCCAACGGTCATCCAATGTGCCGCTGCGATTGCCACTTGTTTCGTATGGCTTTAATGTTGAATCATACAACAGGTTATCCGTTTCATTAATTGCATCGCCGAGATGATGATACTGGTGCAAATTCGGAACAACAATTCCGCGCACCGGATGACCAATATTTTTCACCTGCGCCACCATAGTTAATGTGCCGTGCTTTATCTGTTCCAACATATCAGGCTTGCCATCAGGGCGATGTATGTCAACATACTTCGATGCATAATCAACATAAGTTTCATCGCGTGTCGGCTTGAATTTTTCCCACGTATCTACCAAACTCAACACTGCATCACAATGTGAGCCTGTTTGAATATCAAAATCACCTGCATCAAACCAGCCGCCAATAGCGAGGCCTGGTATATGTTCATAAGGTTTATATTTTGTTTGGGTGGAGGCGCCCATGCTATAACCATCAAAATGTTTCCAGTTGGTTGGCGCTTGTAAGGCATCATCTAAAAACGGCGCACCATGCCACACACGATACGCTTCATTCACTTCCATATGGTCCATCTGCACAGGAAACCATACATCCATTGTGGGATGCCAGATGTTAGCATACACATCTTTGCCGATTGAAAAAGTGTTCGTTTTCTGATCGCCATATTGTATGAAATACAAGCCCGTTTCTTTCACAGAACTGAAATCAAATTTTGCGTAATTATAGCGCAGGTATCTTCCCCAAACCTTTACATCGCCCTTCAGTTTTTCAACATATTTTCCATCTGCTGTAACCTGGAAAAGTGAAGCAGTTTTTAAAGGCACATCATTTTTATCAAGTTCAATGACTGCTGTTTTTTCTTGTGATGGATTATAACCAACCTGCGAAAATCCGATGACCGGTTTTCTTACCCAGTTGGGAATTGCATTTGGTTCAACATACCACGTTAATACCTTTCCTATTTTGTTTGCCGGTAATAAACTGCGCACAATAAACCAGCCGTTTTGTGCAAGATTCCGGCCATCAAACAACATTAAGTTTTCATCAGCCACTTCTGATACAATCTTCACTCTTCGCTCAGGATCTTCGGGTGCTAACACCAATGTTTTGCCTGTGGCAATAGGCGAGGAGACAATAAATTCACCGAGGCCCCGGTCATCAAAAGTTGTATGGCCTTCAAACTGCGGAATCTTTTTACTGATCGGTTCTATACTGGTTGTGCTGCCGGGATACAACGGAAATTCACCGGGCTTTCCATCAGCCAAAAATGTTTTTTCAAAATAGGCAGAAGGAAGAAATTCAAGATTGAAACCTGCATTGCCAAGCAAATTTTCAGGAACAGGTTTATCAAGAAAAACATTTATTTCAACACCATTCTCTTTTGACGTAACAACAACCTTTGCATTAAAATCAAATTTTTCATAGCGCAATTCAACTTCAATACTGTTGTTTTTTTTATCAACTTTCCTGCTTATTGTTTTTGGAATAAGGTCCCATTGTTCAGGTGTATTCTGCAATCGTACAGCGCCGCCCGTTCCTGTTCTTACACCATGATGGATTAACTCAATAGCTGATGTTTTTTCATCGAAGAACATACCGCTGTAATCATAATTAAACACAAGCACATTTACGCCTCGTTTTTCAAAATAGGATGAATCGTTTAGCTGTAATTTTTGGGCAAAAGAGTTCGTTGCATTTGACACGAGACAAATAATACTGAGTGTGATAAGAAAAATTTTTAAAGTTGGGACAGGTTGCATTAGGCGACATTTTTAGTTAGAGATATTATCGTAAAGTTTTACCATGTTAATTTAAAAAATGAAACTGCCTGTTCGGGCAAAGTTGTTTTTATGTTGAGTACACCATTCTTTATACGGAATGATTTCGGCTGGCCAGTTTGTTGTAACTGTCCTTCTTTTTCAAGCGTACTGATTTGTTCTGTGGTTGGTTTTTGAGGGGAACCCATTTTTTTCCAAAGCGTGTAGGCGTTACTGTGATCTTCATCAATCCTGTATTCTGTAACCTTTACTTTAGTTACGTTAATACCACTGATGTTCATTGTTATGTTAGCCGTGTTATCTTTTTTATCTGCATCATGATAATTCCATAATAAAATGGTTGCAGAAGAATCCGTTGCAGCAGCGAGAGTTCCAACATCAGTTTGTTTTTTACGCACGCCGCTATCAAGCATCTCCTGAAGGGAATATTGATGATCGCTGATGGCTTCGACTTCTTTTCCTTCCATCATACCAAACAGGCGAAATATATTCAGCACAGGTTTGTCAACCCCGTTAGTTGCCAGATCACGATAGCCATAAAACCAGGGCTGGTCTTCAAATTCAAAAGCCCATGTTACAGCGCCAATAAGATTAATGTTGAATTTTTTTGCGAGTTCGTATTCCCGCGGAAACATCGCTGCTTCATAACTGGAATACATGGTTCCGTTGCGATAGGCATTTGCCGGATGCGTGGCCATACCACAGGCTGCACAACCTTCCGGATCTGATTCACCAATGATCACCGGGATATTTTTTAACTGCTGGTAAGAAGCGATTACTTTAAAATTCTCCATGATATTTTGCAACTGGTTGCGGCTGCCCATCACCACCGTATCATTCACCACTTTTGGCGAGCCTTTGGCATGAAAAGACACCAGGTCCAGCGGGCTACCAATTTTTCCTGTTACATAATTGGTATCGTAAAACACATGGTGCAGAAAAGTATCGAGGTATTTTGCACCACCGCCGGTTACTTCCGGCCCACCGATTTTTGCCGCAGGAAAAGCCCGTTTCACTGCATCGGAAGAATAATCATATAATTTGCAATACTCCTGTAAAGTGCCTTTCCAATAAGGTATATCGGGTTCGTTCCAAAGTTCCCAATACCAACTTGCCACCTCGCTTTCTCCATACCGTGCCACGCAATGCTTTACCCATTGATACACGAGTTCAGCCCATTTTTTATAATCATTTGGCGGATAAGCCCAGCCTGTAAAAATGTTTGCATATTTATCTTTCGGATCCCAGTGATGACGGTAAGGTTCCGGGTGAGTAGAAAGCGCTTCCGGCATGAAACCAATTTGCGCCAGCGGCTTCATGCCAAGATTGATGTAAGTATCAAAAATACTGTCAACGATCTTCCAGTTATATACAGGTTTGCCATCGGCATCTTCTGTGTAAGCGTTTGTTGAACCCCATTTTAACGCAGCCGTTCCATCTCCTGTTACAAGGAGGCTGTGCGTTCTTACATAAACAGGCAC
>JBDTSD010000224.1:0-6762 GCA_039931355.1 Ginsengibacter sp. | reverse complement strand
CTTTCTGCGACAAGACAGTTTGATAGGGCTGCTGTACAGAGGTTTTTGCAGAGCCGGCTATCCATTGATAACCTAAAAGATTAAAATAATTTTCGTCAACAAACACAATATGTTCTGCATGCTTAAAAATTAGTGGTTCTTTTCCCTGCGTAGGAATACTAATTTTCACTTCATCTGCAGTACGAAAAGGAACAACCGCGTCAAGGCCGGTTAATTCTTTTTTTACCACAGGTCCTAAAGGAGAAGTAACACCAGAGTTACGATACGTCTCACCCGAAAATTCAAAATTGGAAACGACACGATAAATGCGATCACCGTCTTTTTCAAATTTATCAAAAGTGAAATGATAATTCACCAGTAAATAGATCACCAGTGACGCGCTTATTCCAATAGCTAATCCCAGCACGTTTATCAACGAGAAGATTTTATTATGCCAGAAATTTCGGAGCGCTGTTTTGAGATAACTTTTTATCATATTCTGAATTATTATTTTTTAATCCAAAGGAGTCATTTGACTTTCGGAGATTAAATGATTAATATGATCAAAAACGCTTTAATTCCTTTCTTCTCCCCTTCGGGGCCGGGGGCTTTATTCCGCTCTCAAACTTTTGGTAGGATTAGCAATCGCCGCCTTGATTGCCTGGTAACTAACCGTCACAATTGCAATCACAACTGATATAACAGCAGTAAGGGCAAAAATCCACCATTCAATATGTACACGATAGGTATAAGAATCCAGCCACTTGTTCATGGCAAACCATGCAATGGGTGAAGCAATAATAAACGAAATGATAACGAGCTTTAAAAAATCTTTCGACAACAACGTAGTGATACTTGTTACGCTTGCACCAAGTACCTTTCGTACGCCTATTTCTTTTATACGATTCTCTGCCATGTAAGTGGCAAGCCCGAACAAACCAAGGCAGGAAATGAAAATAGTAAGGCCCGCAAATAAACCCGCAAGCGTACCCGTGCGTTTCTCCTGCTCAAACTTTTGTGCATAAGCCTCATCCACAAAATGGTAATCGAACCCATATATCGGATTATATTTTGTAAACGCCTGCCTGGCAAGTTGCAAAGCTTTATCAGTGGGTAATGCAGGATTAAGTTTGTAATGAATTACATTAAACCAGCTCCTTGGCCCACATACCATCAGCTGTTGAATCTTTTGATAAGGCGATTCAAAAACAAAGTCTTTTATCACGCCTACCACATGCCAGTCTCCCCCATCATCTTCTTTTATAATTGAGCCGACAGGGGTTTTTAATTTCATTACTTTAACGGCAGTTTCGTTCAGCAACATGGCACTTGAATCACCGGGATAATTATTTATATCAATATCGCGGCCTGCCGTTAATTGCACGCCCATCGTTTTTACAAAATCAGCGTCAGATGAAAATCTTATAAAATCAGTTTTATTATCACCAGGCTTGCTGCCCGGCCAGGTAAAGCCCCAGCTATCGCTCCAACGCTGCGTAATAGGACTCATTGATTTTGTAACAGCCACTGCAGCCCCGGTTGTTAATAATTCATTTTTTATAAGATCATAATGCTTATTATTATCACCTTGTATAAATGTATATACGAGATGCTCTTTATCATAACCCGCATCCCGGCTTTGCGCATATTTTATCTGGTGCACAACTATGATGGTGCATATTATTAATGCAATGGCGAAAGTAAATTGCATCACCACCAAAATTTTTCGTGGCGTAACAAGTGCGTTACTGGCTTTAAAAGTTCCTTTCAAAACTTTCACCGGCTTGTAAGAAGAAAGATAAAATGCAGGATAACTGCCGGCAAGCAATCCCGTAAACAGGATGAATGAAATGGCAGCAAGCCAAAAATTTGCGTTGCTAAAATCAATATACAGTTCTTTGCCGACAAGATCATTATAACCGCCAAGACTCAACTCTACAATTATCAAGGCAAGCATCCCTGCCAAAAACGAAAGCATGATACTTTCTCCTATAAACTGGATGATCAGCCATCTTTTTTGCGCACCCACTACTTTGCGAATGCCCACTTCTTTGGCCCGCTTCTCGCTGCGGGCAGTACTTAAGTTCATAAAGTTTATACAGGCGATAAGTAATATAAAAGCCGCGATGATGCCGAATAATTTTACCTGCTCAATTCTTCCTCCTACATATTTCCCGTTTTCTGTTTTCGAATACAGCCATTGGTCGCTGAAGAGTTGAGTAAACACCTGCGTTGATGAGGGAGATTTGGAATTAACTGTGTGGCTGATTGTGATATTTTTAATCTTTGCATCAAAAGAAGCTTGTGATATTCCCGGTTTTAGGAGGATGTATGTTTGAATAGAATTGTTACCCCAGGCTTCATCTTCCTGGTTTATTTTTTTCATATAAGCCCATGGCAAAAGATATTCAAAATTGAAAGCGGTATTATTAGGCAGATCTTTTAAAACACCAGTTACCTTAAAATTATCCACGCTGTCTATGCGCACTACTTTACCCATCGGTTCTTCATCGCCAAATAATTTCTTCGCCAGTTTTTGTGTGATCACTAAATTGTAGTTGCCGCTTAAAGCCTGTGTGGCATTGCCTTCCAGCAAAGGAAAACTAAATACATTCAGAAAACCGGAATCAACAAAATTGCCCTGCACATTCAGATGCTTGTCGCCAACGGTCATCAGGAAATTGGCGAAATTGCTTCTTACAACATCTTCTACATCGTCAGAATAAGTCTTTTTTAAAGATGGACCTAATATCTTCGGCGTCGATGACCAGGCCCATATCTCTCCATTAAACTTGTCACGATTATTAGCTGTATAAATTCTTGCTGCCTTCGCATGAAATTTATCATGGCTTAATTCATTTTGTATCCACAACAAAATGAGCACGGCGCTTGCCATGCCTATCGCCAGGCCAAAAATATTAATAAAAGAAAATCCTTTGTTTCGCCTCAGGTTCCTGACGGCGACCTTGAAAAAATTTTTAAACATAATGCATTCAATATCTGGTACAGGCCAATTGCTGCAATGCCAATACCGTTATCTTATCCATATGATTTTCAATCAAAAACTATAACTCAGATTTTTAAACTGTACGATTTTGATACATTATATGTCCGGTTTTTTTATACAAATGGCTTTTAATAATAAACGCATCAGGGGTTGACTGATGGAACAAATACAGTCAATTTTACCGGGTAAAATAATAGTTACCATTTTACTTCAATCAATACAAACTTTATTGCTTATAACCTATATTTATAATCCTTTTTATCAATAAAACAAAAGCATGAAAAATATAATTTCTCTTTTCCGCCTGGTTCTTATCCCCTCGATATTATTTTTTACACAGGTTTGTTTTTCACAAGTTGATCTCAATAAAAAACTTCCCCCCGATCCCAACGTAAAGGTTGGAAAACTTGCAAATGGCCTTACTTATTACATAAGAAAGAATGCAAAACCTGAAAAGAAAGTGCAGCTTCGCCTTGTGGTAAATGCAGGCTCAGTGCTGGAACAGCCCGACCAGCAAGGCCTTGCCCACATGATGGAACACATGAACTTTAACGGCTCGTCACACTTCAAGAAAAACGAATTGGTAGATTACCTGCAATCAATCGGCGTACAGTTTGGTGCAGACCTTAATGCATATACAGGTTTTGATGAAACAGTTTATATACTGCCCATTCCTTCTGATGATCCCGTAAAAGTAGATAAAGGCTTTACCATTTTAGAAGATTGGGCAGGCAATGCTTCGCTTGATACGGCGGAGATAAATAAGGAACGTGGTGTAGTGCTGGAAGAATCAAGGTTAGGAAAAGGCGCCAATGAACGCATGCGAAATAAATATTTTCCTGAATTATTTAATGGGTCCATGTATGCTGCAAGGTTACCGATTGGTAAAGACAGCATCATTCAGAATTTTAAAGCATCATCACTTACCCGCTTTTATAAAACATGGTACCGGCCAGACTTGATGGCCGTGGTAGTGGTAGGCGATATTGATCCTGCTGAGGCAGAAAAAGAAATCATTAAGCACTTCGCGCATTTTAAAAATCCGGCAAAAGAGATTCCCCGCCCATCCATAATTGCCATTGCAGAACGGCAGCAAAACAAAGGCATGGTACTTACAGATAAAGAACAAACTATAAATGTGCTGCAGGTATTTAATTATGTGGAGAAAGCAAAACCTGTCATCACCTGGAATGACTACCGGAAGGACATTGTAGAAGGTTTATTCAATACACTTATCAATGGAAGATTGGGCGAATTAAGCCAGCTTGCTGACCCCCCTTTCCTATTTGGCAGTACTGCTTTCAGCAATTTCCTCAGGGGGTATAGAGCATTTTTATCCATAGCTGTTACGGGCGATAAGCCGGTGAAGGATGCTATAGATTCGTTACTTGTTACCACTGAAAGTGTACAAAAATTTGGCTTCTTGCCAAGTGAATTGGAGCGGGCTAAAAGCAACCTGCTTAACCAAATACAAACAGAGTATGATGATAGAAATAAGATGGAGTCCGGGCGTCTCGTACAGGAATATGTAAATAATTTTTTAACTGCTACACCCATTGTCGGCACGGAAGCCCGATATAAGTTTATAAAGGAGGCGCTGCCAACGATTACGCTACAGGAAGTAAATGATGTGGCGAAAAAGATGAATTCAAAGCAAGGAAAATTTGCCCTGCTGCTGGCGCCGGAAAAGAATGCTGCTCAATTGCCATCCGATAATGAATTAGTGAATTTCGTACTAACGGCGCAAAAACTGCCTGCAAAGCCTTACACAGAAAAAGCTATGGCCAGTTCACTGATGGATAAGCAGCCGGAACCTGGTAAAGTAACAAGTGAAAAAAAGGATGCTGCTCTTGGTACTACTGACCTAACATTGAGCAACGGCGTTACCATTACCATTAAGCCAACCGATTTTAAAAATGATGATATACAAATGGATTCATGGAGGTGGGGCGGCTCTGTCAATTTTGGATTGGCCGATAAAGAGAATGCGCAAAATGCACCAAACATAGTGCAGGCAATGGGTGTAAAAGATATGTCTGCCATAGACCTGAATAAATTTTTAGCAGGAAAAACAGTAAGTGTGCTGCCTTACATCAACCCGTATGATGAAGGCTTGCAAGGCTCAAGCAGCGTAAAAGATTTCGAAACATTTTTACAATTGATACATCTTTATTTTACAGAACCCAGGAAAGATGACCAACTGTTTGCATCCTACATAAATTCACAAAAAGGCTTTTTGAAAAACGCGAAATCAAACCCCAATAGTTATTTTGCTGATACGGTTGCCAGGATAGAATATAACAATAATCCATGGGCTCCTGTAATACCTGACGTAGCAGACTTTGATAAAATTTCTTTAGACAAAAGCTTTGATATTTATAAGCAAATATTTGGTAATGCCTATGGATGGCATTTCACTTTTGTGGGAAATATGGATATAGAGAAAATGAAACCGTTGCTCGAAATGTATCTTGGCAGCCTTCCTTCAAAAGAAAAAGAAAATAAGTTTACCGATGAAGGGTTGAGGCCGGTGAAAGGTGTAGTGCAGGCGGTTGTAAATAAAGGTGCGGCGAAGCAAAGTATTGTACGCATAATATTTACGGGCGATGCAACGTACAGCCTGGAAGAAAATTTAAAGTTAGATGCGCTGATGGCAGTGCTTAATATCAAGATCATAGAAAAGCTTAGGGAAGAAATGAGTGGTATTTATGGCGGAGGAATGAATGGAACCATCGTCAGCAGGCCATATAACCACTACGTGATAAATGTGAGTTTTCCCTGCGGGCCCGAAAACGTAGATAAGCTTACTGCAGCAGTGTTTGAGCTGATAAAAAATGCAAAAGAAAAGGGTGTTGAGCAAAAAGATCTTGACAAAGTAAAAGAGACATTGCAGAAGCAAAACGATGACCAGCTTACGCTAAACGATCATTGGCTTGATGTATTGACAAGAACCTGGATTGAGCACGATGATCCAAACTGGGTTTATGATTATTCTAAAAAAGTAGCTGCATTAACAGTAGATGATATGCAGCAGACAGCCAAAAAATATTTCAACATGGATAATTATATTAAAGCTGTTTTGAACCCGGAGAAGTAAATATATGGATGTATGCGCTGATTGGATAGCTGGGGGAAAGTCAAATCAATACGGGTTTGGATGGTAGGCCTGTGGCAGCCCGTACAGTTTACCTGTGAAAAAAGTTGTTCGCCTCTTTTATTATCTATATCGTTTACATTGCGACGTGCAGGTACTGCTAAAGAGCGCACATAAAATGCAACAGCATTCAAAATACTATCCGGGATCTCAGGATCATCCGATTTTTTATCATCCTGCATTTGCCCATGGGAACTTTCTTTTGGTTGCACATAACTTGTTACGCCCATGTCCTGCTGGTAAGCGGTGGCCACCTGGAACAAAATAGTGGAAGCATTTGCCTTAAAACCAAAACGGCCAAGAACAACTTTATCTGTTGTTGAATCATAAATGTAATTGGCTTCCCCGGTAATGCCATCTCCATTTTTATCTCCCTTATCAAGGAATGACAAAATAGTATTTTCAGGAATATTGGCCAAAAGGCCTACACCAAATACTGGCGGAGCCATACGTGCAGATAAATTATATGCTACAGGCAACGGTGTATGAGGATCTAAAAGAAGATAGCCAGGATCTCTTAGTGTAATACCCCTGCCATCAGGATAAGTTATCTTTTTATCCATATAGGTAATTTGTATATTGATCCATCTTCGCTAAAGTAGCTTGCTTTGTTGCACATGCT
>JBDTSD010000223.1:0-6786 GCA_039931355.1 Ginsengibacter sp. | reverse complement strand
TATAATCTCTAATGGGAAATTAATTTACAACTCTTGTAAATTTTAATAACTTTACTATGCTGGTAATATTTAAAACATTTGAGTTAGAAGAACTTTATTTTATTCCTGTTGAAAATATAAAAGGCAAGTTGCCATTCCAGAGAAGTTTGATCCAACAATATAAAAACAGAATAGTCCTTTTAGAATCCATCGAAAACATAAGAGATTTATACACCTTCAAATCTTTGCATTTTGAAAAATTAAAGGGGAAACGATCAGGACAATCTTCCATCAGGTTAAATGATCAATACCGTTTGATTATTGAACAAATAAATGATGAAGTTGTAAAAATTTTAATACTTGAAATTTCAAAACACTATGAATAAAAATAATTTTCCTCCTCATTTATACCATCCCGGCCAATTGATTAAAGAAGAAATTCAAACGAGGAAAATTTCCCAGATAGAGCTGTCTAAACTAACTGGCGTGGCTACAAATGTCATTAACGAAATTTTAAAAGGTAAAAGAAACTGTACCCCTGAATTTGCGGTAAAATTGGAAGACTCTTTAAAAATTGACGCTAAAGTTTTATTGCGCCTGCAAATGAATTACGACATAGCAAAAGCAAAAAGTAACACAATAAAAAAAATTAACCAACTATCCATTATTACTAAGAAGAAAAAGAAAATACTGGTAAATGCAATAGCGTAAATTATTCGTCACCATTGGTAGTTCTCCACAAAACTTTTTAGTAACCCCCATGCTCTATCTTTGGCTTCATGCAGAAATTAGATAATTACTTTGAGGGCAACCCCGGAAAAGTTTTTTTCTATTTACTGCTGCTCGCCATTCCTGCATTTTTTATAAATCTTGGTTTGCAACCCCTCTTTGCTGATGAGCCTACACGTGCCAATGTAGCGCTGGAAATGATTCTTTCTCATAATTATGCAGTACCAAAAATCGGTGGAGAATATTATTATAATAAGCCCCCATTGTATAACTGGATATTAGCTTTTTTTTATTTACTGACCGGCAGCTTCTCAGAATTTGTTACAAGGTTACCTGCTTTGATTTCTCTTTTTCTTTTTGCAGTTACCATTTATTATTCTACTGCTTATTTTTTAAAAGATAAGAGGATAGCAGCTGTTAGCGGTATTCTTTCCCTTGTTTATGGCCGCCTGATTAGCTACGATTCTATGCTCGGGCATATTGATATTTTATATTCATGGCTTACCTATATTTCTTTCATGAGCATTTTTTATTTCTACCAAAAGAAACAATGGCTTCGCCTGTTTCTTATTTCATACATTATTACGGCTATTACTTTTCTTATGAAGGGAATGCCCTCAATAGTTTTCCAGGGCTTAACTATTATTACACTATTGGTTTATACTAAAAATTTTAAAAAGCTTTTTAGCTGGCAGCACATTCTTTCAGGCATTATTTGCTTACTGATAATCGGCGCTTACTTCTATAATTACTCTTTATACAATATTGATCTCACTGAATATTTCTCCACGATTTGGAACCAAAGCAGCCAGCGTACAGCCGTGCAATCAGGCCTTAAGGAAACTATATTTTACATGGTCATGTTTCCATTTGACCAGTTGTGGCAACTGTTTCCGGCAAGCCTTCTTTTACTTTTTTGCCTGAATAAAAATTTTATAATGGGGATAAAAGCCAATCCTTGTCTTACCTATATATCCCTCATCTTCCTTGTAAATATCCTCGTGTACTGGGTATCGCCGATGACAAGGCCACGGTATATTATTATGCTGTATCCGTTACTGTTGGTATTGGGCAGCCATGCATATTATTCTTATCGTGATAAACTTCCTGTTGCATTAAAAATATTCAATACCATTATTATTATTTTATGTGCATTGGTGACGCTTCTGATACCTGCTGCATTTTTCGCAGGGCTTGAAGATTATGTGAAGCTGCAACCACTTAAAGTCGGGATAATTTTTGCAAGCTGCGCATTTTTAACCTGGAATATTTATAAATCACACACGCAAAAAATAATTTATTTACTTGCTTTCATGCTCGTTCTCCGGCTTGGGTTTAGTTGGTTTGTATTGCCACATAGGTATGTACATGGCGATTCAAAATATGAAAAAATGCTGGGAGAAAATGCGGCTAAATTGAGTGCAGGGGCACTAATGTATTTTTACCAGTATCACCCGGAGGTGCATGCGATTCCCAGGCATCATAAATTTATTTTTTACATGGAAAGACAAAAAATGCAGCCTGTAAAATTTATCGAGACCGACACGCTACCGGGTTATTATTTTACTTTTGACAGGGATTTGATAAATCCTGCGGCCACGCTGATCAGGACATACAAAGGGAATTATAAATTATTCAAAGTGCCATGAAAGAGTTATCAGTAGTAATAACGGTGTTGAATGAACGTGAAAATGTGAGGCCTATGATAGATGCTTTGGAACAAGCATTGCATGGAATTGACTATGAAGCGATTTTTGTAGATGATGGTTCCGACGACGGCACACAAAAGGAAATAAAAAAAAATCTTACAAGCAGAATTGTACTTATTGAGCTCAGGAAAAATTATGGACAAAGCACTGCAATGACTGCAGGCATTGACCATGTAAAAGGAAAATATATTGCGTTGCTTGATGGCGACTTACAGAACGATCCCTCTGACATTCCTTTTATGTTGAGTAAATTAAAAGAGGAGGATTGGGATGTAGTAGCAGGCAACAGAAAAAATCGCAAAGACGGCATGTTCCTGCGCAAAATTCCAAGTAAAATTGCCAACGCCCTTATAAGGCGAACGACTGGTGTGCATATACAAGACTATGGCTGTACTTTAAAGATTTTTAAAAGGGAAATAGCTGAAGACTTAGGCATCTATGGAGAACTTCACCGTTTTATCCCGGCGCTTGCAAAGCTGCAGGGAGCAAGCATTACGCAGGTTGATGTAAAGCATCATGCAAGAAGATTTGGTAAATCTAAATATGGACTAAACCGTACTTTCAAAGTAATGGCTGATCTTATTACCATGATCTTTTTTAGAAAATATATTCAGAAGCCAATGCACCTTTTTGGAACCTTAGGTTTTATTTCATTGGGGCTTGGCATTATCATTAATATTTACCTGCTGGTTCTTAAAATACTGGGACATGACATCTGGGGCAAACCATTAATTATACTCGGATTAATATTATTACTTGGAGGCATTCAATTAATTACAATCGGTATTATTGCCGAAATAAGTGTGAGAACATATTTTGAAGGAACGAGCAGGAAAACTTACCAGGTAAGACGCATAACTAATGAACAAGATAAAGCCCAGGAATCTTCTGAAATTATTGCTTAAACTTGGCTTTACAGCAATCCTGTTGTATTTCGTTTTAAAAAAAATAAATTTTGAAGAGATAAAAAAAATATTCCAGCAGAGTAATCCCTTTTTTATTTTCCTCGCTTTCATTACGTTTTTTCTTTCACAGCTTGTTTCTTCATGGCGGTTATTATCATTCCTTAATAACATTGGACTATCCCTAAAATTTGGATTTAATTTCAGGCTATACCTGTTGGGCATGTTTTATAATATTTTTCTTCCGGGCGGCATTGGTGGCGATGGATATAAAATATACCTGCTTCATAAAAAGTCTAAATTGCCTGTAAAAAAAATATTCAGCGCACTTTTTTTTGACAGGCTTAGTGGGTTGTGGGCTGTAGCATTTGCTGCATTACTCTTGCTTTTTTTTATCCCGGAAAATGTATTTCCTATTCATTGGATCGTATTCATTTTTATAATTGGGAGTGTGACTTACTATTTCATTTTACTTAAATATTTCCGGGTCTTTAGCCGCCATTTTTTTTCAAATCATTTAAAAGCAATTGCCGTACAAATGTTGCAAGTGCTCAGCATTGTATTTATTTTGATCGCAATAAATTTTAAAGGCAATTTCCCTCCCTATCTTTTTATCTTTCTTGTTTCGTCTATCATGTCTATTATTCCATTTACAATAGGGGGACTCGGCGCAAGAGAATATGTAATGATTTATGCAGCGCTATTTTTAAACATCGATAAAAATATTGGCGTTTTTATTTCCGCGGCTTTTTGGTTAATATCGGCGCTGGCCTCGCTTTCAGGCATCTACTATGCATATCGTTCACAGGAGTTTAAAACTTCAACCCCCAATCCGTAATCAATCGAAAGCCAGTGGTCCTGACTTTTAAATTTTAAATAGTAACCCCATTCAAAGTAATCTTTTGTTTGATAATGGCAGCAGCTTTAGTATAACCACCTTCTGCACCGTCAACAAAATGTATATGCCCGTCATTCATATTACGGACATAGCAGGACATTACTGATTCCGTACTTATATGCATTCCGTAAACTATTTCGCCGTTGCGCTCAAGTTTGTTAAGCGCTTCTTCCAGCAATTTTCGTTGGCGTGTTGTTCCCGAAATCACTGTATTAATTTTTCCATCAATAACCAGGGTGTCGGACATATCTACAAGATTATTTAGGTATACTTTGCCTTTTTTGGTTTTAAAATAAAAATATCCAAGCAAAGTTTTTGCCCAGTTTGCCAGCAGGTAAAAAGGTTTGTAACCGCCCATACGTGTCTTCATTTCCAAACCGATCTTTGCAAGGGTAGCTTTCAATTTCAATTTGCCGGTACTGATCGGGGTTCTCTTTTTAGCGTTGCCAAATATTGCATCCAGCTCATCCATCACCTTTTTAAAAGCAAGAGATTGTTTTACATTTTCACGGCTAATTACGAGCAGGCTAATTATTTCATAATCATTTTTCGGAGGTTTTATTTTATCCCAACGGCATTGCATACCACTCAGGTCTAATTCATCGTGGCTTGCCTGTGCAGCAGAAAAGATATAGTCAGGTCCTTTAATTTTTTTTTCGGCATACATTAATCCGCTACCCAGCAGCACGGGAATAGCAAACATTTCAGAAGTTTTTAATTTACTAATGTCAAGTGCATGTCCGTGTTCGTAGATTTCGGTTACGGGTACATGCCCCACCCGCAGGTCAAGAGTAAAATTTTCTTTTATATTTTCACGATGCAATATTAATGCGTGGATCGCGCTGTCCAACATCGTTGGCGGTATAATGAAGGTTGCTCCATCGCCTCCAAAAAAGAAAGGCACAGTAAGTTCATTTTTATAGGCTATGTTGAGTACTGCGACGATACTCCCGGTGGCAACAAGATTTATGGTTTCATGAAAACCCTGCGATATAGCCTCAGTTGAATTTTTCACATCAGTTATTACCACATGCCAGTTACCTGGTATTTTAAAAAAAAGATGTTCTTCTGTTAAAATACTGCTAAGCGATCCTTCATTTGCAGGTAAGCCGGAATAGAACATATCATTATTTTCCACTTCCATGCTAATTCATTATTTATTTCTTAAGAAATTTACGTTTTTATTTTAATAGCCAAATGATATAGCATAAAAGCATTTTCAAATAGCACAACGTATAAAATCATTCTAAATTTCAGAAGTGTTGGCGGTAAACCAGCTATAAAAAGATTTTAAACCATCTTCTAATGTAGTACGCGGGTCGTAGCCGAGAAGCTTTTTAGCTTTTGAAATATCGGCATAAGTGCTCCTTACATCGCCGGGTTGTTCCGGTAGTTTTTCAATAATGGCATTTTTACCTGAAATGTTTTCAATCATCTTTATCAGCTCATTTAGCCCAACGCTCTTGTAGTTACCAAGATTTATTATTTCATAACCCGAAGCCGTATACGATATAGCGCTTATTATACCTTTCACAATATCATCTACAAAAGTATAATCCCTGCTGGTGGTACCATCTCCGAAAACAGGAATAGGTTTATCGTTAAGAATTGATTTAAAAAATTTATGAATAGCAAGGTCGGGCCTTTGCGCAGGCCCATATACAGTAAAAAACCGAAGCGCTATAAAACGCATTCCATATAAATGGTGATACACATGGCCGAGCATCTCGCATGATAATTTTGTAGAAGCATAAGGGCTGATGGGCAAAAGATTTTCATTTTCTTTCCACGGAACATTTTTATTAATGCCATACACACTGCTGGAAGAGCCAAAAACGAATTGCTGTATTTTTTGCTGTTTTGCAAACTCAAGCAGGGTCTGTGTTCCTTTTACATTTACATCATAATATACGCCCGGCTCGTGTATGCTTGGCCTCACACCCGTTTTAGCCGCGAGGTGAATGATTACATCAACTCCTTTTGCTTTGTTAAGATCATCCATGCTGCGGATACTGCCCCCGATAAATTTAAATCTCTTGTTGGCCTTTAATCCCTCAACATTCAATTCCTTTTGCCTGGTTGAATAAAAGGGATCAAAATTATCAATGCATATCACCTTGTTGTTTTCGTCTTCCAATAATTTTTTAGCAAGGTTACTTCCTATAAAGCCTGCACCGCCGGTAATTAAAATTCTCTTCATATTAAATTTTGTTAAGCTAAGTTATTAGAATCTTCAGTAAGGATTGTGTTATCGAAAAATGAGATTAGACCAAAGGTATTGATGCCTTCCCTGGTGTTTACAATTAGACAGAAGTAACAAAACCCGTCGATAATTGTTGGGACAAGTAAGATTTTTATTAGATCAGGCATCTGTCGCAATCAGCCTTGTAGATTGCCGTAATTGCACCCTGATAAATTGATGTAACGCAGGTAAGTTTGTAAAATAAAAACGCTTGAAAAGATTAAATTAAAGTTTCTCAGTAAAAAATTCCTGTTTTATCATTATAAAAAAACAAAAATGACAAACACAACACTCAATAAAACATCAAAGGCCAGCAAAATAATTTAT
>JBDTSD010000222.1:0-6813 GCA_039931355.1 Ginsengibacter sp. | reverse complement strand
TAATTATGACTATTTTTATACCCTAAAAGGTATAAATGGAATTATCAGAATTTTTAAAGCAGAAGCGTAAGGAAAAGAGATTAACGCAACAGGAACTCTCTCTCAAAGCGGGCGTAGGCCTAAGAATAATACGCGAAATGGAGCAGGGAAAAACCACTTTACGTATGGATAAAGTTAACCAGGTATTACAATTGTTTGGAGCAAATCTATCAGTTGTCTTAAAATAATTTATGGGTAAAACCGCGGGAGTATATTACGGAGACATGTTAGCAGGTTCCATTTCTGAAACTGATGAAGGCTATAGTTTTATCTATGATAAAAAATATTTAAGCAGCGATAATTCCAAACCGGTAAGCCTCACCTTACCCTTAAAAGAGACTGCTTATCAAAGTAAAGTATTGTTTCCTTTTTTTGATGGGCTTATACCTGAAGGATGGTTATTGGATATTGCGATCAATCACTGGAAAGCAAAGCCTAATGACCGTTTCAATCTATTGCTGCTTACCTGCAGAGATGCAATTGGAGCGGTGAGCATCATTCCTGACACCAAACAAATATAAAATGTTATGCTGCTGGTTTTGCTACAAAGATTCAGGTAAAGAAGAATATCATTCCAAATGTTCAAATTTATTTTTTGGAACTGATGAAGTTCCGCTACTTCAGCTTGATAATAATTTATTAGAAAAACTTGCCGATAAAACAATTAATAAACACATTGCTGTAACTGGTGTGCAACCAAAACTTTCTGTTACACTCGACAAGTCCAAAAACCAAAACAGGCTAACTATAACCGGTCTGTGGGGAGAATATATTTTAAAGCCGCAGCATGCTGCATATCCATATATGCCTGAAACTGAAAGCCTGACCATGCATTTGGCTGCTGAATTTAAAATACATGTTTGTGAGCACACTTTACTAAAAGCTACTGATGGGAGGTTAGTTTATATTGCTAAAAGATTTGATAGAAATAAGGGGAATAAGATTCATGTTGAAGATTTATGCCAGTTGTCCGAATTTTTGACAGAAAACAAATACAAAGGTTCTTATGAAAAAACCGGAAAGTTAATCTCAGCTTATTGTGCCCATACCGGGTTGGATACACTTAATTATTTTGAACTTGTATTGTTTAGTTATTTATCTGGTAATAACGATATGCACTTAAAAAACTTTTCCTTAGTGCATGGAGAAAATGGAATTGCTTTAAGTTCTGCTTATGATCTGCTAAACGTAAATCTAATTAATCCAAAAGATGATGAAGAATTAGCACTAACATTGAATGGAAAAAAGAAGAAAATAAAGATATCTGATTTTACTGCATTGGCTTCTACCCTAAAGATACCAGGGAAAGCAACGCAAAATATTTATAAAAAATTTTCATCAGCAAATGCAGCAGTAAAGCGGTTGATTGATGCATCTTTCCTCGGGAAAAAAGAGAAGAAAAAGTATTGGGAAATATGGATGAAAAAACAGGAAATATTTTCGTAGAGACGCAATGCATTGCGTCTCTACGAATCACATCATCAATTGTCTTTTATATAATTGCACCGCATTTTCCAAACCCAAATACAAAGCGTCTGTAATCAATGCATGGCCAATGGAAACTTCCAGAAGCCCTGGTATATTTTGAGCAAAGTATTTTAGGTTTTGCAGATCAAGATCGTGGCCGGCATTAATGCCTAAGCCGACCTCGTTAGCTTTTTCTGATGCGGTGATATAAGGATCAATCGCTTGCTCTTTATTACCTGTTGCATATTGCGTCGCGTAACCTTCTGTATATAATTCTACCCTGTCAGTTCCTGTATCGCGGGCACCTGTAACCATTGCTGCATCTGCATCTACAAACAATGAAACTCGAATGCCGGCCTTTTTAAAAATAGAAACTATCTCTACCAGGTAATCTTTATTTTTTATTGTATCCCATCCATGGTCAGAAGTAAGTTGGCCTTCGGCATCCGGCACCAATGTTACTTGTTCCGGCTTACTGGCAAGAACGAGGTCAACAAATTTTTGTTCCCTGGGATTACCCTCAATATTAAATTCTGTCGTTACAATTTTTTTTAGCTCATATACATCAGCATAGCGGATATGCCTTTCGTCGGGCCGCGGGTGAACTGTTATTCCTTGTGCGCCAAATTCCTGTATATCCCTGGCGGCTTTTAAAACATCCGGGTTATTTCCGCCTCTTGAATTTCGCAGTGTGGCAATCTTATTTATATTAACCGAGAGTTTAGTCATTCAATCATTTTTAAAAAATTTGAGAAAACAGCTAAGTTATTTATGATTTAGGAATTTTAATTATTTGAAATTGATATTCACATGTAGGCACACGTCGCGACCTGTCCCTACGACTGTCCCTACATGTGGATTATATATTTTTGTAAAAAAAATTCAACATATTTTATCAATTTTAACCGGATGATTCAGTATAAAACAATTATCAGGAAGTTCAATGAACAGGGAGAGAAAACCGGTTGGTCGTATATAGAAGTGCCAAAGGAAGAAGCGGAAAAATTAAAGCCCGGCTATAAAAAGTCATACCGGGTAAAGGGCTTTCTTGATAATCATAAAATTGAAAAGACGAGCCTTCTTCCCATGGGTGGTGGAAATTTTATTATTCCAATAAATGCGTCTATTCGCAAGTCGTTGGGAAAACGTAAGGGTGCTATTGTGCTTGTAAAGCTGGAAACAGATGACAGGACGGTTCAAATTAACGCAGCATTTCTTCAATGCCTTGCTGATGAGCCTGCAGCGCTTGAGTATTTTAATTCTTTACCCGGCAGCCACAGAAATTATTTTAGCAAATGGATAGAAAGTGCAAAGTCAGGGGAGACAAAAGCGGTCCGCATTGCCCGGGCAGTTACAGCTTTGTCAAGAAAATGGGGCTATGCCGAAATGATCAGGGCAGGGAAAGAAGAAAAGTTTTTGTAACAATTATTATTATACAAATAGCAATGCAACCAAAGCACATTACTGTTTCGCTACAAACTGGCTTGCAACAGATTTTATTTCGTCCATATGTATGCCTGAATGGCTTTCATCATACACACACTGTCCGTCATTGATTATTAATACCTGTGGAGACTGATGAAGCACCTCAAAGTCTTTTGCTATTTTGTTGGAGACGCCCCTGTGATTGATAATATCTAAATAATAAAAATCTAAATCCTGCGGCTGCTCATTCCTGTCAAGGCGGCTCTTCGCCATACTGCTTATAGAGCAACGAATGCTATGCTTGAAAATTACCTGCGGTTTATTTGCAGACCTGGCTTTTATTTCGTTAAGTTGTTCTTCAGTTTGTAGAGGTATCCAGTTCATAGTATAGCAATTCAAGGAAAGTAGGTCAGTCGTTCTTAGTGAATTATATTGTCTGTCATTGGGCAGCCTGTTCTACTGCGGCGGGAGCTGGTGCAGGAAGATAATGCTACAATGACTGTAGATGTGAGGGCAATAACAATTAATAATTTTTTCATGATATTTTGTAGGTTTTAAATTTATTTTGCAACCTTGCGCAAAGGTAAAAAAATTCCACGTGACGGTTGCTAAGCAAGAACGAATTATATTTCAATCTATTGTTAAAATACACAGGTAAATTCAGCTTCTGATTTATGCATATACATTTCATTGCAATTGGTGGCAGCGTAATGCACCAACTTGCCATTGCGCTTTCTCTTAAAGGTTATACAATCACTGGTAGTGATGATGAAATTTTTGAGCCGGCTGCGACCAATTTGAAAAATGCAGGAATATTTCCGGAAATGGACGGCTGGCATCCGGAAAAAATCAATGGCAATATTGACGCAGTTATACTTGGTATGCATGCCAAACAAGACAATCCTGAACTGCAAAAAGCAATGGAAGCCGGGGTAAAAATATTTTCATTCCCGGAATATATCTACCAGGAAAGTAAAAATAAAAAGCGGGTGGCGGTAGGAGGGAGCCATGGCAAAACAACTACCACGGCGATGATTATGCATGTGCTAAAATTTGCTAATGAAGATTTTGATTATCTCGTAGGCGCCCGGCTGCAGGGTTTTGAGCAAAGCGTAAAAGTGACCAATGCTGGTTTAATTATTTGCGAAGCGGATGAATACCCGGCAAGCGCTATTGAAAAGCGGCCAAAGTTTCATTTCCTTTTTCCACATATTGCTGTAATAACCGGCATCGCCTGGGATCATATAAATGTATTCCCCACTTTCGATTTTTACCTGGAGCAGTTTATTATTTTCATTAATAAAATCGAAAAGGGTGGGGTGCTGATTTATAATGAAACAGATGATATATTAAGAAGTCTTGTTTTACAAAACCAAAGAGATGATATAAAATATATACCTTATAGCCTGCCGACTTATTTTATTGAGAATGGTGTAACAAGTGTAATGATTGAGAATGAAAAGACAGATTTAAAAGTTTTTGGAAACCATAATCTTTTAAATATAATGGCAGCATACTACGTTTGCAAGGAGCTTAATGTTACTGCACGTACCTTTGCTAAAGGCATTGCTTCTTTTTCCGGCGCTGCCAAAAGGCTGGAGCTGCTTGATGAATCGGAAAATGGAAATATTTACCGCGATTTTGCCCATGCCCCAAGTAAAGTGCTGGCAAGTGTAGATGCAATGAAGCAGCAATTTCCAAATCGAAAGTTGGTAGCCGTTCTTGAGTTACATACATTCAGCAGCCTGAACGAAAATTTTATGAATGAATACAATGGGGCTTTGGAAAATGCTGACGAGGCTATCGTGTTCTATAGTAAGCATGCACTTGAATTAAAACGTTTACCACTCCTTAATCCTGAAAAAGTAAAAGCGGGATTTGGGAAAAAAAACCTCGAAGTAATCACGTCACGCGAAGAATTGGAAAAAAGACTTGTTAATACACCTAAAACAAATGCTAATTTTCTCTTTATGAGCAGTGGAAATTATGAAGGAATGAATATTTTGCAAGTGATAAAAAGCAGGCATTGAGGATGGTACAGTGAAGAAAAATTAAATAAACATACAAATAAATTATGCCCTTATTATTACAACGCCCATTGGTTTTTATTGACCTGGAAACAACAGGAACTAATCTTGCCACAGACAGGATAGTGGAAGTAGCAATTGTAAAAGTGCTGCCCGACGGAACAAAGCAGGTAAAGCACAAAATTATAAATCCACAAATGCCTATTCCAAAGAACAGCAGTGACATTCATGGAATTACTGATGATAAAGTGAAGGATGCTCCCACCTTTAAAGAAGTGGCAAATGAGTTGAAGCAGTTTATTGATAACGCTGATCTTTCCGGTTACAACTCCAATCGTTTTGATGTTCCATTATTGATGGAAGAATTTTTAAGGGCCGGAATTACCCTGGACATGACGGGCAGGAGAATGCTGGACGTACAACATATCTTTCATATGATGGAGAAACGCACGCTGGGCGCAGCTTACAAGTTCTATTGTGAAAAAGAGCTGCTCGATGCCCATTCTGCAGAAGCAGATGCCTCAGCTACGTGGGAAATATTAGAAGCCCAATTAACCAGATATACGCACCTTGGAGAAACCTTAGACACTATTCTTCAATTTACAGGAGAAGAACAAGTTGTGGATTTCGCAAGGCGTTTTATAATGGAAAATGAGGTAGAAGTATTTAACTTTGGAAAACACAAAGGCCGTCCCGTATGTGATGTTTTAAAAGCTGAACCACAATACTACGATTGGATGATGAAGGGCGATTTCCCTTTGCATACAAAACAAAAATTAACCGAAATCCTGAATCGTACACTGTTGAAAAAATAAGCCGCTTATCTATTCTTAAGATTTTTTTTTAAACAATAGTTGTAAATTGAATGTAAAACCAGGTAATTTTTTTGGAAAAGCTTCTTATCATACCTACTTACAATGAAAGAGAAAATGTGGCTGCTATTCTGGAAACAGTGTTTTCATTAGAGCAGAATTTTCATGTTCTTATCATTGATGATGGTTCTCCGGATGGTACTGCCGGCATAGTGCAGCAGCTTATTCCGCAGTATCGTGGTATGCTTTTTCTTGGAGAGCGTAGCGGTAAACTTGGGTTGGGCACCGCATATATATACGGTTTTCGGTGGGCACTTGATAATGGATACCGTTTCATTTTTGAAATGGATTGCGATTTTTCGCACGATCCGCAAGACCTTGATAAGCTTTTCCGGGCATGCAAAACTGGTGGAGCTGATGTTGCCGTAGGCTCAAGATATGTGAAAGGGGGTCACCTTAAAAACTGGCCATTATTCCGGATCGGGCTTTCTAAAGGAGCATCAATTTATACCCGCATCATTACATTAATGCCTGTGCGGGATCCTACCGCCGGATTTGTATGCTATCGACGCGAGGTCCTTGAAACTATTAATCTTGACCAGATCAGTTTTGTCGGGTATGCGTTCCAGATAGAAATGAAATTTGCCGCCTGGAAACTTGGCTTTACCATAAAAGAAGTGCCCATAACATTTGTTGACCGCAAATTCGGCGTTTCTAAAATGAATAAGGGAATTGTAAAAGAAGGCATCTTTGGCGTACTTCGTTTAAAATGGATGAGCATGTTTAAAAACTACCGGAGCCGCGTAAAAAATATGGCCGATGTTGCTTCTTATCAGAATAGCAAAGTGATAATGGAAAATAAATAACTGATCGCATTTGTCACAGATCCCTGCTTTGCTTTATACGATAAAACCACAATAAGATTTAATGCATTGTCAGTGAAATGCCGGATGGTATTTCTGTAAAACATCTCTCAGGTATTCCCTGTCAAGATGGGTATATATTTCAGTAGTGGTAATACTTTCATGGCCCAGCATTTCCTG
>JBDTSD010000221.1:0-6872 GCA_039931355.1 Ginsengibacter sp. | reverse complement strand
ATTACAATTTTATCCTGGTCTTCCGGAATATCATCCAGGTTAAAAGAATAGAGATTATTTCCTGAAACAACTATTTCCGTGATATTCTGTACATCACTTTTATCTATTTCACTCGTATCCAGGAAATTATAAATCACATAGCGGTTCAAATTTTTTATCAGCGAGCTGTCACGCAGGTAAAGGTTGATTGTCTGATCATAAATTTCAACTTTGGCGCTATCAAAAAGTAGTATTGGCCGTGAAGGTTTTACAGAATCAATCCACGGCATAGGTGGCACAATTGCCGGATATGCATAATAGTTATTTCGCAGGCTATCACTCCATCCATTGGGGTTACTTTTAAAAGTGGCACTGCTAAAAAATATACTCCCCTGTATCTGCGGATATTCCCGCAAGCGCCTTATCTGGTTGGGCAATTCATTTTTATTTTTCCATGCATAAGACTTTGATTCCATAGCCCTGTATATTCCCTGCCCTATATACATCTGTCTTCCGTAAGCGTGCTTTGCCCACCAGTCAACCAATATTTGATATCCTACCACTTTGTGATTAAACTCCCAGTACAATTGCGGCACTACATAATCAATCCACTTATTTTTAAGCCATAATAAAATGTCGGCATACAGGTCATCATAATTTGTTTGCCCTGCTTTTGTGTTGCTCCCTTCGGGATCCTTATCAATATTTCGCCATACCCCAAAAGGGCTTATGCCAAATTTGCAATATTTATTTTCCTCTTTTATTGTGCGGCCAAGCTTTACAATTATTGAGTCAACATTGCTCCTGCGCCAAGCTTCCCGGTCAAGCCCGTTACCATATTTTTTAAATGATTCTGAATCTCCAAATTCTTTGCCTGCAATGCGATATGGATAGAAATAATCATCGAAATGAATGGCATCAATGTTATAACGGCTCACAACATCTCTTACTACATTGGTTACATATTTTTGCACATCTTTATTGCCCGGATCAAAATACTTTACAGTTCCGTAGTTTATAAACCACTCCGGGTGAAGCTTGGTAATGTGCGTTGGCGATATCGAAGATTTGCCGATATTAAAAACAGCGCGATATGGATTCATCCATGCATGAAATTCCATTCCGCGTTTATGGGTCTCCGTTATCATGAACTCAAGCGGATCATAATATGGCGCAGGCGGCTTTCCCTGCGTACCTGTAAGCCACTCGCTCCATGGCTCGTATTGAGATGGATAAAAGGCATCTGTTGCCGGGCGAATCTGTACAACGACCGCGTTCATCCCATTTTTTTTGTGCATATCAAGAAGACTAACAAACTCAGCACGTTGCGCAAAAGAGCTTAAGAATTTTGTGGAAGGAAAATCAATATTATCAACAGTCGCCACCCACACACCACGAAATTCATATTTTGGCTGGGCAATTAATTGATCCGAAAAAAAAATAAATAAGCAAAAAACAGTACAATGCAGGAAGCTTTTCATAAGAGAAATTAAATGAGGCGGCAATTTACAAAATAAAGATTTAGTGCTGGTCCGGGTGTGCCTTATAATAATTGAACTAACTGATAACGCTTTATATTATTCATCGTTTTCAGCATGCGGCGCAGTAATGGGTTGCGCATTAAATTCGTTACGATAAATACGAATTAAAACAATAAAATAACTTAACAGCAAGGGGCCAAAAACCAACCCGAGGAAACCAAACATACTCAAACCGATTATTACCCCCAATATAGTTATCAATGGATGAACATCACCAATTTTTCGAAGCACGGTTATGCGTGCTACATAATCAATATTTGTAAGGACTATCAAGGAATATATACCAAGCCCCACACCCTGCCAAACGTGATTTACTGCCAGAAGATACACAGTAAGCGGCAGCCAGATAAGGCCTGTTCCAACAATTGGAATAAGGGATGCAACGCCGGCGAGAAAACCCCAAATGCCATAATCAGAGACACCAAAAATCCAAAAGCCTAACGTGCCTACCAAACCCTGGATAATGGCAAGCAAAGGAATACCTATGGCATTTGCCCTGATCATAATATCCGTTTCAGTGCCTAAGATATGGCGGTTGGCTTCCTTCAAAGGCAACAGGTCATGCAGGTACTTCTCCATTTCTTTTCCATGAATAAGCATATAATATAAAATGAAGAACATTAAGAGAAGGTTGGTCAAAAAGTTAGCCGTGCCAGTCAGCAGCATCGGAATATTATTCGCTAATTTTTTAGTAACATCTTTTAAGCTATTGCTATTAAATAATTCAACACCTGTGGCCTGTTGAATTTTATCAGAAAAACTTTGTACTGCGATGGTTAACTGCACAGGGTTATTAAAAAGAGCCACCAGCTTAGGCGTTACTAATATAGCCGCTATGTAAACCGGCAGGCAAATAATAATAATAAACGCGAGAATATATAATAAGGATGTCCACCCGGGACGCCATTTTCTTTTTTCCGTTAGTGTCCAATAGGTTTTTCTACTAAGAATATATAAAGTAACTGCGCCCAATACGCCCGGCAAGAAGATATAAAAATGCCGCAGCATTAATATGCCGATGAAGCCTATCAGCAACAATAAAATTACCTGGCGCAGATGGTTATTGAAACCTGTCATAAGATAAAAATAACAATAAAAGCTTTTAGAAAACCATGAAGGTGAAATGGATATTAGTCTTTCCACACGGAAATACCTTCGCTGCAATTGGCGCAAATATCAATGTTTTTGCGGCTCGTCATAAGTTCCCGCCGGAATTGTTTGTAATTATCGTTTTGCCAGATGTCTTTAAAAGATTGCATTTTAAGATTGCCCAATTGATGAGTTGCATCTTTATCAAAGCAACAGGGAACTACAAGCCCATCCCACGTGATAACATTAGCCTGCCAGAGCTTCCAGCAATGATTGGCCAATTTATTTTTTGAAACTGTTTTACCGTCCTTATCTTTTCTATAGCGGCTGAATTTTCTATTGAGCGGTATCAATTGATTTGGGTCATTTTCATAATCATACACCTGCGCTGTTTTAAAACGCACTTCATCAACACCCACTTCCGCCGCAAGCTTTTTTATATCGTCCACCTGGTGTTCATTAGGCTTTACTACCAAAAACTGGAAGAATACAAAAGGTGTTTTACTTTTTAATTCTTTCTTCCATTTCACAATATTTTTTGCTCCCTCAATTACTTTATCAATGTTGCCACCAATGCGGTATTGCTTATAAACATCTTGCGTAGTGCCATCTATAGAAATGATCAACCTGTCAAGCCCGCTCTCAACAGTTTTTCGTGCAACCTCGTCCGTTAGATAGTGTGCATTAGTAGAAGTAGCCGTATAAATTCCTTTCGCTGAAGCGTACTTCACCATTTGTAAAAATTCTTTATTCAGAAAAGGCTCTCCCTGGAAATAAAAAATGAGGTAAAGAATATCCTTATAAATATCATCAATCGTTTGGGTAAAGAAATCTTTTTTCAACATGCCCGTAGGCCTTGTAAATTGCCTAAGCCCACTGGGGCACTCAGGGCAACGAAGATTACAAGAAGTGGTTGGCTCAAACGAAATAGACATTGGCAGGCCCCATTGCACGGGTCTTTTAAAAAGCCTGCTGATATAAAAACTAGAGAAAACTTTGCCTGCATTCCACAACCTTCGCAAAGTAAGCTTGCTGAGAAAGTTCAGGCCATCGTTATAGTTTATTTTAGGCATGTATCACACGAAGATACTATGTAAAAAACGGGCAGAAAAAGTAAGTCTTATAATGCGGTGATTGATGGAACTGAATCTTTAGATTTTAGAGAATCGATGGCAGCCAATTGTACCTGTACGGTAGGTGCCTGGCTAAAATCAAGCTTTCTATTAATAAACTTTGCATAATTAGCAGATATCACATTAAGCGTAACGAAATTCATCACAAATTTTCTTGTTTCAGCAGGCAGGTATTTTTTTATATCCCAATAATCGGGATCAGATTTTCCACTTTTTTTCATTGAAGATCTTACGCGGCCGGAGCCGCAATTATAGGCTGAAACAGCAAGCAAAATATCATCGTTAAAATAATCCAGCTGGTCGCGGAAAAATTTTGCAGCAGCAATTGTAGATTTCGTGAAGTTTTTTCTTTCATCATTTTTGGCGGAAGTATGCAAGCCATATTCTCTTGCCAATTCACCCATAAATTGCCAATAGCCGACCGCACCTGCTTTAGATACGGCATTGGCATTGAATTCTGATTCAAGAACCGGCAGCATTTGTATCTCAACCGGCACATTATATTTTTCGAGTATTTCTATTGCTTTTGGGAAAAACTTTTTACCCTTATTAAAAATATGTATGATATAATTACGTTTCTTTTCACTGTAAGCCTTTATGTATGCTTTAGTCTGCAACCTGTGATCTTTTAAACTTGCGGGATATGCTACAAAAAGAGGATTAGTTTCGCCGGGCAACGTGCTTTCTGGCACCGGCTCGGGAAGTAACGAAATATACTCAGCGTTTATAAAAATGGTTCGTGCTGAAGTGCTGAATCCGATTATAAATAAAATTATAAGTATGGATAAAAAAGTTTTTGATTTAATTATTTTCATCGTAATAATTGTTTTAATATGATCATACTCTTAAAAATCTTTCAAAAGTATAACTGCCATTAGACAGATTTTTATGATAAATTTTTCACCCTTACCTGGGCAAATCAAGAAAAATATTTGGTGGACTATATGAAATTAGACAATCCCGAATTTTCTTATGTTCTAAAACGCGATCTTTTAAATTATTGGATTGGTTTTTCGAATTTGAATGAATTTGAATGAACTTTAATTTTTTTCTGATGGTGTGCAAAAGTAGTGCCTGAAATGTTACCAGGCAAGCTTTGAGGTTAATGCACCGTTAAAGAAATAACTCATGAAAACCTGCATATTTTTTATACTTGGCTTCTTATCAACAGCTTATGGACAACAGTCAAAGGATTATTATAAATCAGTTAATGATATTGCTTTAGCAGAAGGAAATGCATATTCAAGGCTTTCACTTGAAAATGCTACGTCAGCCTCAAACAATTTTGATATAAAATATTACAGGTGTGAGTGGACAGTTGATCCTTCCTTACGATATATCTCAGGTAAAGTCACTTCTTATTTCATAATTACAGACGCTACAGATAATATTTCTTTTGACTTAATGGATGACCTTACGGTAGATAGCGTTCGACAAAGTAATACTCCAATTTCATTTAACCATGTGAACAATACTGTAACGGTAGATTTTGGCTCGGTAAAAAATTCGGGCATACTTGATTCAGTAACCATTTTCTACCAGGGCGTTCCCCCTGCTAATGGTTTTGGATCTTTTGTAGTATCAACCCATGAAGGCGTTCCCGTACTATGGACATTAAGCGAGCCTTATGGCAGCCGCGATTGGTGGCCATGCAAAAACGGGCTGGATGACAAGACGGACTCAATAGATGTGTTTATTACAAATCCTTCTCAATATACTGCAGCTTCAAATGGCTTAAGACAAAATATAACAACAAGTGGCGCTAATATAACCACGCATTGGAAACACAGGTATCCGATTGCAACTTACCTGGTATGCATGGCCGTTACCAACTATGCCGAGTTTAATACAAGCGTTGCTATTAGCAACACTGATCTTCCTATGCAGACTTTTTGTTATCCGGAAAGCCTTTCTCTTTTCCAGGCCAACACACAGTATGTGCTTGATGCTATGCAATATTATAGCCACCTCTTTGGTGATTATCCCTTTATAAAAGAAAAATATGGCCATGTACAATTTGGCTTTGGTGGTGGCCAGGAACATCAAACATCTACCTTCATTGTTACACCGGACGAAAGCCTGATGGCGCATGAACTCGGGCACCAATGGTTTGGAGACAAGATCACTTGTGGAAGCTGGCGTGATATATGGCTCAATGAAGGCTTCGCTACGCATCTTGCCAGCATGTATATAGAAAGCAAGTATGCATTTGCAACTATTCCCAATCGAAAAAAAGAAATTGATCACATAACATCCTTGCCAGGTGGATCGGTGTGGGTTGATGACACAACCAGTTCGAACCGCATTTTTGATGGAAGATTAAGTTACCGCAAAGGCTCACATCTATTGTATATGCTTCGTTGGATACTTGGTGATAGCGTCTTCCTAAAAGGGGTAAGGCAATATTTTACCGATTCCACTATAAGCTTTGGTTTTGCAAAAACAAGCGACCTCAAACGGAACCTCGAAAAAGCAAGCGGTGTTGATCTTACCAAATTTTTTGACGAATGGTTTTATGGACAAGGCTACCCTTCTTACCATGTACAGTGGACTCAACTCGATGGAGGGTATATAAAAATTAAAATGAATCAAACTACTTCGCATCCTTCGGTTAATTTTTTCGAGTTGCCGGTACCGTTACTGTTTAAAAACGCAACACGGGAAAAAACGGTGATTGTTGATAACAAATCAAATGGCGAATTATTTTTTAAGAACATTGGCTTTGTTGCTGACAGCGTAATTATAGATCCGGAGTACTGGCTGATAACAAGAGATAATACTATAGAAAAAATAGATGAAGGTGTACAGGGAAATAATCTTATCCAGGTGTTTCCAAACCCAGTCACTGACTTCATAAATATATATTTACAAAATGTGACCGGGCCAATTTCCAACGTAAAAATATTTGACGCAAGAGGAAGGGTGGTTTATAAAACGACGCTTAACCTTAATGGATCGCTCTTTACAAAAATAAGCACAACGACATTTGCCAAGGGCGTATATATTTTAAAAATAGAAGCTGGTAATTCAATTAAGTTTGCAAAAAAAATATTGAAGCAGTAAAACCCAATGCATTTATTTATTGTATGCAATTTTAAGAGCTGACGCTATGCAATTGACCCAAAAACTT
>JBDTSD010000220.1:0-6877 GCA_039931355.1 Ginsengibacter sp. | reverse complement strand
CATTGGCTTCATTGCCCGTTACAACTCCGCAGGAAAGCAATATTAATATTCCTGTAAAAGCTTATGGCACTATTGAATCTGATACAAGAGCGGCGGGATCAATCTCAGCAAATGTTTCGGGGCGCATTGAAAAATTGTATTTGCGTTATCGCTTTCAAAAGATAGAAGCCGGGCAAAAAATAATGGAAATATATAGCCCTGAATTATTGACTGCTCAACAAAATTTATTGTTCCTGCTAAAGAATGATGCAGAGAATACCTCTTTCATAAATGCGGCAAAACAAAAATTATTGTTGCTTGGCATGAGTACGACTGAAATAAATAAAGTAACTAAAACCGGTAAGCCCTTGTATAGCGTGAGTGTGTACAGCAAATACAGCGGGCATGTGCATGATGCGGGTATGGGCAATGATTTGCCCGCAGGCATTATCAATAGCGATGCAACTCTTACACAGGAACTATCTCTGCGTGAAGGAATGTATGTAAACAAAGGCCAAACGTTATTCATGATTATGAACCATCACAAAGCATGGGCGGCGTTGCAGATTTTTCCAAATGAACAGTCGGTGGTAAAGAAAGACGATGCTGTAAAAATCTTACCGGAAACAGATACCAACGCTGTAATAAGCGGCACCATTGATTTTATTGAACCCTTCTTTCGTGCCGGCAGTAAGACACTTACGGCGCGTGTATATTTTCACAACATGGATATGCTCACCATTGGAAGCCAGGTAACAGCGAATATCTACACACAAGGCAGGCAGGGATTATGGTTACCTCAAACGGCAGTGCTTACGCTGGGCATTAACGAAGTCGTATTCAAAAAATCCGGCGATGGATTTATAGCCCATAAAATTACATCGGGCATTCGTGCTGATGATAAAGTGCAAATACTTTCCGGCCTGAATAGTTCCGATACCGTCGTAACCAATTCACAATATTTAATAGATAGTGAAGGCTTTATAAAAAGTAGTTTAGAAGAAAAATAAGCAATTGGCAAAAGGCTATAAACAATTGGCAAATTATAAGCAATTAAAAATATTTTATGAGCTATAAAAAAATAAATGAAACAAAAGTTTATCAAATGGCTTTTGAGCTTTCTATGAAAATTTTTGAAGTCTCAAAACGTTTTCCAAAAGAAGAAACCTATTCTCTCACAGATCAGGTAAGAAGATCAGGCAGGAGTGTTTGCTCTTCTCTTGCCGAAGGCCATAGAAAACGATTGTATCTGGCACATTTTATTTCAAAAACATCTGATGCTGACATGGAAAATGCAGAGACCCAAACGTGGCTTGAATTTGCTTTGGCTTGTAAGTATATAAACCAACAAGAACATGATGGGTTATTAAATTTATCTGAACAGGTTGGCAATCTTCTTCACCACATGATCAACAGTCCTGAAAAATATAAATAGATATGACTATAAAAAATATTTTATCCCTTGCAAAGGCTAAGCCATTTCACTCTATTGCCAATTGTTCATTCTGTATTGGCCGTTGCCGATTGACTATTGCTCATTGCCTTTTGCCCATTGCCTTTTGCCTTTTGCTTCTTTCTTCCTGTAAAGAAAAAAATAAGACAGAAGCCACAATCACAACTAAAGGCATATCATACTACACCTGTAGTATGCATCCGCAAGTACACGAAGCGCATCCCGGTGATTGCCCCATCTGTGGAATGAAGTTGATTGCTGTTGCCAAATCCGAGACTAATTCTACTATGCAAATTCATTTAAATGAAGAACAAATTAAGCTGGGAAACATACAGGCAGATACAATAGGAAAAGAAAACATCGGCAATAAAATTGTTTTAACAGGTACTTTAAATTTTAACCAAAATAATCTCTCAACAATAAGCGCCAGGGTGGAGGGCAGGATTGATAAATTCTATTTTAAAAACATCGGCGACTATGTTGCTAAAGGCGATAAGCTTTACGACCTATATAGCGAGCAGCTCAACAATGCTAAACAGGAATACATTAATGCTTTGGAACAGGAAAGTTCCATCGGTAATTCATTGATCAACTATGGCGCATTAGTCGAGAGCGCTAAAAATAAATTGCTCTTATGGGGCATGACCAATGGGCAGGTTAACCAACTCACTCAAAGCAAACATTCATCATCACTCACTTCTTTTTACAGCACAGAAGCGGGGTACATCACTGCTTTAAATACCAGCGAAGGGGCGTATGTAATGGAAGGGGGGCCTGTTGTACAACTCGCCAATCTTTCAACGCTTTGGGCCGAAGCGCAGGTTTACACCAATCAAATGTCTTCCGTAAATAACAATGGGAATGTTGCGGTGCAAATTCCTGACTTGAATACAACGATAAATGGCACCATTGATTTTGTAAATCCCGAGATAGACCCTGCTGCAAGAATAAATCTCGTGCGTGTTTCTATTCCTAATAAAAATAACCAGTTGCATCCCGGTATGCCTGTCTATATTATCATCAGTAATAAAGAGCGTAACTCTCTTACCCTACCTGTAGATGCGGTGTTGAGAGATAGCAAAGGAGCAACCGTGTGGGTGCAGACAAAGCCCGGCATTTATGAAATAAGAATAGTGCAAACAGGGGTGGTATCCAATGACGCCGTTGAAATAACTTCCGGGCTTACTGTCGGTGATGTGGTAGTAACAAGCGGCGTCTATTTGCTCAACAGCGAGTACATTTTTAAAAACGGCTCCGATCCAATGGCCGGAATGAAGATGTAAATCAGGGGAGGTAACTTTAGACAATATTATTTAAGTATGAATAAAATCGGATTATCATTATTGGGATTTGTGCTGTTAGCATCGTGTTCGCAAAAACAAGCAAGCAATGCAAGTGACATGATAATAGCAAAAGGGCAAATGCCAAACATCATTAAGGGCAAAGACAATAAACTGCATTTGGTCTATGGCGTTGGGGATAGTATTATGTATACGTACTCCAAAAATAATGCTCAATCATTTTCAAAACCTGTTTTAATTTCAGTACTGCCGCACGTATTTTCTTTTGCAATGAGAGGGCCGCAAATTGCAGCAACTCAAAATGGAATCGTGGTCACAGCGGCCACCTCACTGGGAGACATATTTTCTTTTTATAAAACAGGAAGCGATGCCTGGAAACAAGGACAAAGGGTGAATGATGTTGATACAATTGCAAAAGAAGGACTCATGGCGCTAAGTTCTGATAAAGAAAATGCTTATGCTGTGTGGCTTGATTTAAGAGGAAACAAACGCAATAAAATTTATGGTGCAAAATCAGTTGATGGAGGAAAAACATGGTCTGCTAACAAGATGATTTATACCTCTCCTGATACAACCGTTTGCGAATGCTGCAAACCTTCGGTGCTAATGAAAGATAATCATGTATATGTGATGTTCAGAAACTGGCTACAGGGAAATAGAGACCTGTATATCATAGAATCACAGGATGGGGGGAATACTTTTGGTAATGCACAAAAGTTAGGAGATAGCAGTTGGAAGTTGAATGGATGCCCGATGGATGGCGGTGGACTTGCAATAAATAAAGATGGACAAATACAAACCGTTTGGAGAAGGAAGGGAAAGATTTTTTCAGTGATGCCGGGCTCACACGAAAAAGAAATCGGGGAGGGCAAAAGCTGTACGATCGAAACCATAAATGGTAAAAACATATATGCCTGGATAGAGCAAGGGAATGTAGTGCTTGTGGACTCTCATCGACGTAAAAAAATCGTGGGTGAAGGAAGTCAACCTGTGATAAAAGCAATTAATGACAAACAATTAATTTGTATTTGGGAGAGCGACAAGCAAATTCATGCTGCGGTAGTTGATTTGTAATTATACAAGGTTTTTAAAAATATTATCCGGAATTGTGTAACAGCAACTTTTTCTATCTCTTGCTGGTCTTCCCTGTAAGCCATTCGCCAAAACTAAAAGCTGGAAAAGGAGCATTAATAATTTATCCAATACAATTAGTTATGAATATACTTCACGCCATTGCCATTGCTTCTATAGTTATAGGGTTTATATGCATGTTTATAATGCTTGCTGATATTTTATCGGGAAATAAACAACACATGATGGTGATGAATTTTGTGTGGCCAATAACAGGTTTGTATGCATGCCCGCTGGCATTAGTCGCCTAATTTACCATCGGTAGAAAAGCGACACATAAAAAAATGATGATGGCAAAAGAAAAAGATGACGATATGCCGTCAAAGAAAAACCCTTCTGGCAAAGCGTGACTGTAGGGGCTTTGCATTGTGGCAGTGGCTGCACACTTGGTGATATAGTTGCGGAGACTTTATTGCTATACATTACACTAACCATCGTTACCAATAAACTGGTTAATGCCTGGATTGTAGATTATTTTTTTGCTTTTGCACATACATTCGTAACTGTTACTATGCACACAGGAAAAAATTGAATACGTAGTTGTATAAAAATTATAAAACAACCAGGGCCAGAGAATCAGCCTATAAAAGGATTAAAAAGTTGTGGACACACATCAGCCATCAAACTAGTCCGGCATTTCATATCTTCGCAGCCGATGAAAATTATTGCTTTCATAATGGCTTTTCTTGTATTGGCACTAAGCTTAATGCCTTGTGCTGACACCGACGATGCTGCAAATGATGGCAACGCAAAAACAGAAGTAGCTAAATCAAATCACCAGGCCGGCATCCCGCAGCAAGACGATTGCTCTCCATTTTGTCAATGTTCTTGTTGTGCAGGTTTTTGTATCAATCATTCTATTGCTTCAGTAGTTTTCACAGTATCATACGGAAGCAAAACAGAAATTGCTTTTCTTCCCGCAGGCACTTTAGACATAGCCTTTCCTATCTGGCAGCCTCCTCAATTAGTATAATCTTTTCAGCTTAGTTCCATGCCTGCAGCCCTTTGGCTGAAGCGCATCTATTATTTCACTCACAGAAAGGTTATAGAATGTTAGATAATATTATACAGTTCAGTATTAAAAATAAACTTGCCATTGGCATCATGACCGTAGCCCTTGTTGTGTGGGGCGTGTGGAGCGCTTCCAAACTTCCTATAGATGCATTGCCCGATGTTACCAACAACCAGGTGCAGGTAATCACGAAAGCGCCAACACTTGCTGCACAGGAAGTAGAACAGTTTATCACCTCCCCGGTGGAAAGATCAATGGCTAACCTGCCGGACCTTATTGAAATGCGCTCTTTTTCAAGATTTGGAATAAGCGTTATTACATTGGTTTTTGAGGATAAGGTCAACATCTATTTTGCACGCCAGTTAATTTCCGAAAAATTAAAGGAAGCTGAAGAACAAATTCCCCCTGGTGTCGGCAGGCCGGAATTAGCCCCGGTAACTACAGGGCTTGGCGAGATTTATCAATATACGCTTCATCCCAAAAAAGGCAGTGAGAAAAAATATTCTGCAATGGACTTGCGTGAAATGCAGGACTGGATAGTGGCACGGCAACTATATGGCATACCCGGTGTTGCAGAAGTAACCGCCTTCGGCGGCATATCCAAACAGTATGAAGTAGCAGTAAATCCCATACAGTTAAAAGCGATGAATGTAACCATGCCGGAGATTTTTGAGGCGCTTAAAAAGAATAATCAAAATACCGGCGGCGCATACATTGATAAGAAACCCAATGCTTATTTTATAAGAGGTGTTGGCATCGTAAGTTCAATAACAGACATTGAAAACACGCTGGTAAAAAAGCAGCCAAATGGTATTCCTGTTATCATACGTGATGTAGCGAGGGTGCAACTTGGATCACCACCGCGGTATGGCGCTATGACATATAATGGCGAAAAAGAAGTGGTGGGTGGAATAGTACTTATGCTTAAAGGCGCAAACAGCGCAGAGGTAGTTGCAGGCGTAAAGAACAGGATACCCACCATTCAAAAATCTTTGCCTGCAGATGTAGTAATAGAACCTTTTCTCGACCGCACTAATTTAATCAACCGTGCAATTAATACAGTAGAGACCAACCTTATCGAAGGTGCGTTAATTGTACTTTTTGTTTTAATTATTTTTCTCGGAAATATCCGGGCAGGATTGATCGTAGCATCGGCCATTCCGCTTTCATTACTTTTTGCATTAGCTATGATGAATGTATTTGGTGTTTCTGCAAACCTTATGAGCCTGGGGGCAATTGATTTTGGATTGATTGTAGACGGTGCTGTAATTATTGTAGAAGCTACTTTTCATTCCCTCTTTTTATTAAGAAAAAACGGGAGGCTTACGCAACATCAAATGGATAAAACAGTTCATACCAGCGCATCCCAAATGATGAACTCCGCTGCATTTGGGCAAATCATAATACTTGTCGTTTATTTTCCAATTCTTTCATTGCAGGGTATAGAAGGGAAAATGTTTAAACCTATGGCAGAAACGGTGAGCTTCGCCATTATAGGCGCCCTAATACTTTCGCTTACTTATATTCCTATGATGTCGGCTTTATTCCTGTCAAAAAATATTTCACATAAAATATCATTTGCTGACAGGATGATGAACTTCTTTCAAAGACTGTATTCGCCAATTCTTACCGCAGCCATTCGCCTGAAATATGTGATTGTATCCTCAGCGATTGTGCTGTTGCTAATCACTTTCTTAATCTTCAATAAAATGGGTGGCGAATTTATTCCAACGCTGGAAGAAGGCGATTATGCCATTGAATTTGTGTTGCCCCAGGGCTCGTCTCTTACACAAACAATTGAGACGGCTATGCAGGCAGAGCGAATGCTAAAAAAATATCCTGAAGTGAAAATGGTTGTGGGCAAAACAGGCAGCGCAGATATTGCAACGGATCCTATGCCTCCTGAAGCGAGCGACCTTATGGTAATTCTTAAAGACAAAAAAGACTGGACAACCACTAAAGATTTTTATGCTTTAGCAGATAGTATGAGAGAAACACTTT
>JBDTSD010000219.1:0-6925 GCA_039931355.1 Ginsengibacter sp. | reverse complement strand
AGGACACCCGCCAGGAAGAAGGAAAACCCAATGCTTACAGAGAGTGGGAATTATACTTGCCGCTCTTTCTTGATTTACATAAATAAAAGCTTACTGACAGGACTATTATAATGGTACCAAAAACCGGTAGCCCACACCTTTAATGGTAATTATTTCCAATGCAGGATCATCTTTTAAGTAACTGCGCAGCTTGGTAATATATACATCAAGCGTGCGTGAATTAAAAAAAGAATCATTGCTCCAAAGCATATTCAATATTTCTTTGCGGTCAATTATTTTATTCCTGTTTTCGTATAGCATTTTCAGTAACTCTGTTTCCCTGTACGATAGCTTGCGGTCTTCTTTACCATCATTCAGTAGCTGGCGATTGAGATGAAAAGTATATTTGCCCAGCGTTACATTATCAGTGGTTATCTTCTGGGGGTGATCTGTTTTAAGCCGTAATAAATTATTGATGCGTACAATCAACTCTTCCATGCTGAAAGGCTTGCGGATAAAATCATTTCCACCAACAGTAAAACCTTTTACAACATCTTCCGTTTGTGTTTTAGCAGTCAAAAAAATGATAGGAATATTTTTATTCACTCCGCGTATTTCATGTGCAATAGCAAAGCCATCTTTATTTGGCAGCATAATATCCAGCACGCAAATATCCGGTGATGAGTTTTTAAAGGAAGACAATACTTTGGCGCCATCACTTTCCATCGTTACTTCAAAGCCACGGCTTTCAAGGCTTTCCTTTACAATCTTGGCAAGGAATAATTCATCTTCTACATAAAAAACTTTGGTAGTATTCATTCACCTGTTTTGATTGTCTTTTTTATTATTTTCCTACCATCGCCAAAATCCACTACCGGCGCTTCTTTCATGGGCAGTCTTATGGTAAATGTACTGCCTTTACCCGGTTCGCTTTCCACGACAATATATCCCATGTGGCTCGCTATTATTTCTTTTACATAACTTAGTCCAAGTCCATATCCTTTAATATTATGCCTGTCACCGTCGGGTACCCTGAAAAATTTATCAAATATTTTGGCCTTGTAATCTTTGGTAATCCCGGGGCCATTATCGCCAACTTTTAATTCAAGAATATTTTGTAACGGCGAAGAAAGTTGGATAGTAATTAAAGGATTTTCAGAACTATATTTTAATGCATTATCCAGCAGGTTGTACAATACACTCGTCATGTGAAGCCTGTCAGCTTCTATTGTAAAATTATCTCCCGAAGTTGTTACATCCACTTCTGCATGTTGCTTTTCAAATTGCGGTTTCATTATCTGCATTACCTCATTCACCAACTGCCGCATATCAACCATTTCTTTTTTTATCTCAACGGTTTTATTCTCAAACATAGACAGCTTTAATACCTTATCAACGAGCAAGCCCAGGCGCTGTAATTCCGATGCGGAAATATCAAGGTATTCTTTTGTTTTCTGCGGATCATGTGCTGCATCAAAATTTCTTAAAGCCTCAATGGCAACTCCCACTGTGGCAATGGGTGTTTTTAACTCATGGGTAATGTTACTGATGAATTCATTCTTAATGGCTGCCAGCCTGCGCTGCCGCATAAGACTACGATACAGCAACATAAAAGAAACAATGGTAAGGCCAACAAGAAAAATGGAAAATAAAATGGGTGTTGTAATCCTTTTTATTAAATAAGGAAATGTATTCCCTAATTCAAAATGATATGTTTTCGGATGTGCAAAACCAATCGTGACGTTTGAAAAATCCGGATCATCATGGGGCATTGCAGCAGGATCAATTTTGGTAATGGAAAAAGGGACCATTACTTTATCCTGCTTCAACCGTGCGGTAAGAGATTGATTTATTTCAGAAACTTTTATAGAATCCTGCAGAGAATCTACTCCAATTAAAAACTTAAAGAACTTATTCTTTTTCCCGATTAATGAATCATCTCCCTTTATAATAGAATCATGGTATTCCATTTTATCATTTCGGAGAGAAATAGTCGTCGTTGTTGATTTAAATGCTGAGTCATTTATTGTTTTATAACGTATAGCATTTACCATACTTATCACGTCCTCCGGCGGCATTTCGTCATCTCTTATTTTCATATTTCCAGGTGAAGTCACCTCATGGTCCACCATAATCCGCATGCGGGTTTTGTGCGTAGAGTCAATGTCCGTAAGACCATCAATTTTTAGCTTAACAGCCTGCAGGTGTCTCACTGTTTCCTGGAAATCAATATTGGTCTTTATCTGCAAACTTCTTTTTTCACGGTCGTAGTTATTCTTTAACCAATAGACCTGGAAACCCACGACCAATAGTATAGAGAGCAGCACTAAAACAGGATCGGGTATAATGGTTCGACGTTTCATTGATGAACAAATTTAATTATTCATTTCCGCCAAAGGCAATCGTATTAACCTTTATTAACCTTAAAGAAAGGTGAGTTAACTTACTACCATACTTTGCTTTTTTAGCTTTGGTTAAAAATAAAAATCATGAAGAAATTATTGATGGCGGGCTGTACGATTTTATTACTAAACAATGTACGGGCTCAACAAACATCCGGCACGGTAACCTATGTGCGAACCATGCAAATGCAAATGCATATTATAGATGATCATCAAGGTGAAAAGACAATACCGCAAAGCCGGACTGATAAATTTGAATTGACCTTTGGTAATAATCAAAGCTTATGGAAACATGCTGAGGAAGAAATGGAAAATGATGAATTGGGCGGCAATGGAAACGGCGTGCATATAAGAATGATTGGAGTCGGGCAAGATGATGTCAGCTATTGCAATTTTGACCTGGCAAAAAAAGTGGATCAACGTGACATGTTTGAAAAAAAATTTATTGTTACTGACAGCATTAAAAAATTAGCCTGGAAACTAACTGGTGAAACACAAACTTTGCTTGGACATGTTTGTCAAAAAGCAATTGCGGAGCGCCCTACAAAAAGAATGACGATGAATATGGATAATGGTAAGATGGAACGCAAGGAAGTGGATGATACCGCTAAATTAGTCGCATGGTTTACTACAGATATACCCGTGCCTGCAGGGCCTGAGGTAGCCGGTCAATTACCCGGCCTTATCCTAATGTTAGACATGGGTGATGGAAGAACGGTTTATAAAGCCACTGAAATAAGTGACAAGGTAAAACCAGATGATATAAAGGAACCTGTTAAGGGAAAGAAAGTGACACCAGATGAATTCAGGGCAGAAACCAATAAGATGATGGATGAGATGCAGCAAAACCATCCGGGTGGTAACAGAACTATCAGGATACAGAATTAAGTAAGTTTTTTGAATAAATTTAAAGCCATGCGATGCATGGCTTTTTTTCGTGTAAGCGGGTACGTTATCATCAGCAATAAGGTGCTTTAATTAAACACGAGTTCGGGATAAGGAACAATATCACTCTTTAGGAGCTATCATCTAATTATGCCATTTTTATATAATAATTTTATCGCTTCAGACAGTATCATTAAGTTAAGCAAATGGCTGTGCAAAATAATAAACATAACAGGTAAATAAGGTAATAAGGTGGCTTACTATTACTTTACATTTTTCTACTAAGGTTTACATTCGGCTTGAAACCTTAGTAGAAACCAAACCTTTTTTTATCAACCTTATTACCTTATCCTTAACTTAAATGCATTGACCAAAGGAGTGCAATTTTTTCAAGGCTGAAAGCCTGACGGGGTGGTCAGGGTCAAAAATAATTATTAAATAAAAAGAGGAAATTAAAAACCCAGAGAGATAGCATCTAAAAAAGTAAAATAGCAATGACCTGATATTACGAACACTTTAATTTCATTGCATCATTTCATTATGATCCGCATATCACCACCTTTATTAGCATTATTTAATCCTGTTTTACTTAAGCTGTACGTAAAGCCAAGCAGGAAGAAACGGCGAAGCCCATTGATCCGTTTGTCTTCAATATAGTTTTGCGTAGTGCTACGGCTTACACCGGTATTTTGATTGAGAATATCATTTACGGACAGCTTGATTTCTCCACGCTTAAATTTTAAAACCTGCTTGCTGATGCTGGCGTTCCATAAAGGAATGTTCGCATTGTATCCATCAGCATATTGATTGCTGATATAATAATTAAAATCAGTAGCTATATAAAAACTTTTAGGTAATTGCCAGCTAACATCAGTGCCATATTGTTGTGTTGTATAGTTAGTATTTGCGGCTGACTGCACTGAATAGTTTGCACGGTAAAAATTAATTCCGGCGTTAAGCGATATATTCAGTTTATCAGTTGGGTTCATATCCAGTCGCCAGTTTGGCCCCAGCGATGTAGTGTTGATGGTATTCAATAAGGCATTGGTAAATTGTTTGTTGCGACTGCGGGTTATATTGGAGCTAAGTTCCATATTGCCTTCCAGGAAACGCACTGGGAAGCCCCAGCTAACAGTTCCATTGATATTATACACGCCGTTTACATTCGTGTAAGTGGTGCTGTCTTTACCAAAAGGTAACACGGTGGTATAATCCACAATTTTATTTTGTGCTTGTTGCATATTGGCAAAAACAAAAAAGTTATGATTCTTAAACGGGTTGATGAATGCCATATTCAAGTGCAGCGTATTAATGTATTCCTGTTTCAGGTTTACATTACCCTGTATTATGTGAAGCGGGTCACTTACATCAGCCACCGGCTGCATTTGTGATACGGAAGGCTGGTTGCTGCTCGTACTATAATTAACAGTGATATTTTTAAATTTTGAAAAGAAATATTCAAACCTTGCAGTAGGCAAAATATTATTGAAGCGGGTATTGATCAGTGTATCTTTTACCCCGCCTGTTACCTTACCCTCCAGGTTAGCTTGCTGCATACTGAAGCCAACAGCATAATTATATTTATGGGTTTGCTTACGCAAACGGATACCCGCATTTGTATAATTGTACCTGTTTTCAAAATCATTGGTAAGCTGCTCATTCAGTTGATCATACTTGCCGTTAATATTATTAAGGTTATAAGTAATTTTTGAAGATGTGCTTTTACTGTTGCTGTTACCTGCGCTAAACTCGAGCAATGAATGCTTGAATAACGGTTCCGTATAAACGACACGAACACTGTAACTTTTCAAATCATTTTCTAAATTGTTCTTTTGGTTTAATGAATCCATTTGAAATGGAGTGGATAAAGCGTTATAATAATTGGTAATGGATTGTAATGAACCATTGCTTGTGCTGTTATTCAAATTAGTTTGAAGATTAAAAGATAATGTTCTTGCTCTCTTCCTGAATTTTTTACGGAACAATATTGCATTGCTGAAATTATATCCTTCACTGTTCGACAGGTTATTGCTAAAGCCATCATTACTTTTGTTACCATCTTCTGAAAGTGTATTAAAATCGGCGCGGCTGATATTACTTGTTTTCTGGTAACTGAGCGATGGTGTTATTTTAATATCAGTAAAAGAATCAATCTGGTAATCGGCGCTCAGGTTGAGCCGGTGATTATTATTTAAATTGTTGGTATAAGAATTCTGGTTATAAGTGTAGGATGAATCGGGAAGAAAATATTGCCGTTGCAACGCCGTTTGCCTTACAGGATTGTATCGTGTAAACAGGTAGTTGCTTTGAAAATCTGTTTTATTTCCAATGATATTATTGTAATTAAAGCCACCGGCCCATGTGGTATTGATGCCGCTACTGCTTACTCCTAATAAACCGGAAATCGGATCATTATCATTGATCTGGATATTAATATTTCCTCCATTTTTTAACTGGCTGGCAGCGCCGGTAAAATTGAGAATATCCATGAAAGAAAAACCTTCAGCATTGGTATTGTTACCCATTCCAATTACTGACATTTGCCGGGCGCCTTTGAAAGAGTTAACATTGAAACGCCCCTGGTAACGGCCATCATCTCCGGCACCCGCATTTATTTTACCGAACAAACCTTTCTTCTTATCGCTTTTCAATTTAAGATTAATCGTCTTTTCACTGTTGCCATCATCAAAGCCTGTTAACTGCGCCTGGTCGCTCAGTTTATCATACACCTGCACTTTATCAATTGCATCGGCAGGCAAATTTTTTGTGGCCACTTTGGGGTCGTTACCAAAAAACTCTTTTCCATCTACTAATACTTTTTGAACTTTTTCACCTTGCGCTTTTACCGTTCCATCTTTATTCACTTGTATTCCCGGTAATTTTTTTAGCAGGTCTTCCACATTGGCATTTGGCTGCGTTTTAAAAGATCCGGCATTATATTGAACCGTATCTCCTAACAACGTTACAGGCGGAGCTTCAGATTGTATCACCACTTCACTCAGTACTCTCGTTCTGTCATTCATAACAATCTTTGAAAAGTCAGTAGATTCATGTGTATCATCAATTATAACATGTTGAACCGAGTTATGATAATTTACATGCGTCGCCAGTAAACGGTATTCGCCATCCGGTACATTTTTTATTTCAAAATAGCCGCTATTGCTGCTCATGGTAAAGCTTACCAGCGCTGAATCTTTCTGCCGCATCAGGGTGATTGTGGCATTTGCCACAGGTTGTTTGGCAAGCGTATCAAAGAGTATTCCTTTTACAACGCCATTCTTTTGAGCCATTGCCATTGCAGAAGAAATAATCAATAGCAGCAGGATACCTGTTTTTCTCATAACCATTATTTATGGTTACGAAAGTATATTCCTTACTGTACAAAGCGGGTTAACCAATCTTGTTTTAAGGTTAACGAAGGTTAAGAATTGATGACAAACTCCTGGTTCTGCAAGTAACTCAAAAAATTGAAGTAGCCCAATAACTAAAAGAATAAAGCATGCTTTCTTTTTGTTTTCTTTGTCCAAGTCATTTGATTTACATTAACGCCCCGGCGGTTTATATGAACTGCCGGGATGTGGAGTTTATAAATAAAAAAAGAAGTTCAACTAAAGCAAAACTATTTTAAACATTTGCCATGAATAAATCAACTATAGACG
>JBDTSD010000218.1:0-6959 GCA_039931355.1 Ginsengibacter sp. | reverse complement strand
TTTGGGAGTGCAAATATAAGAGAGGAAGTGTATTCAAAAAAATTTTAATCAACGATTCGATGAAATGATGAAAGTTGCGGGAGCCTTCGGCTTATGCCAGGTGCTACCGCTGTAGCAACCTGCCGGGTAAGGTGATGATGCCCTTTAGTAAACCAAAAATACCGTCCACTGCTATACCGAGTAACCTGAAAGGTAATGTAAGTAGCCAGAAGATTGGGTACAGCACCAAAGCCAAAATAGCCAATGGCCAGCAGAGTATAAATAGGATAATCCAGGCCAGGAATGTAAACATAGGTCAAAGGTAATAACTGCATAAACTCAATGGAGTAGAATTATATAAGTGGTGAAAAAAAGGACGTATTGTGATGCTACTTTTTTACGGGTAACTATTATGCGCTAAAGATGTAGTACCGTTATACTGCATGTAGTGCCGTTATACTGTAGCGCCTTAAATAAAAAGTCCTGTAATTTACTTACAGGACTTTGACTTTGAAAAAGCACATTGCAAAGGTTATCGGGGCAAGGCATTTATAGAAGCACGCATCTTATCCAGCTCGCTCAGCCTGCTTTGGCTTTTTGCAAGGCTGGCGCTAAGCTTGCTTATTTTTTTATTTTGATCGTCAAGATTGTTATCGGCTTTTCTTGAATCCTTCGCATCTCTTACTGATCGTCTCGCTTCCCTCTTTGCTCTCTTTGCATCTTTTACACTGCCGTTGGTAGCATTTGACGCCTTATCTGCCGTAGCCATTGCAGTATTTTGTGCATCTGAGCTGGCATTATCAGCTTTTTTGCTATATCGTGCCAAATCATTTTGGGCTTTATCAAGGTCGGCTGTGATATCGGCAATATCAGCACTTACCTTTATATATTCCTTATTAAGCGCTGCAGTATCAGCAACTGTCTTATAAGTTTGAGAAAATACAGGCACACCAGCCAACATAAATAGTATGGCGGGTAAAAGAAACTTAACTTTTTTCATTTAATTTTTTTGATTGTTTTGAATAATCTTGAAGTTTTAGCAGACTCGTTGCCAGCTTAGTAAATGTGGCTGTAAGATAAAGCAACAATTAACGAGCCGCGTTCCTGCTTTTCTGATCCTGCATTGTTAAATCACTTTTTATTCCCGGTTGGTCTCCCCTATTTAATAATTTCTTACATTGAATAGTTCCATATTTTTATAAGGATTTACAAAATGATTTCACATGCATCCACAAATGATTGTTATGGAAAGAAAAAGGATAATTCACATTGTTGCTTTATTTCTTTCATTTTTATTTTCCGGCTTTTGCTATGCATGGCCGCCAGCAAAAAATTATGAACTAACAAAAGACGGCGTTATCATTTATCCTGACAGCAATCTTTCAGGACATGCCAGGGCAGTAAGATTGCAGGTGATCTCCAATAAAATTATCAGGATTACGGCATCTGCTACTAAAACAATCCCGGAAGTCCCAAGCCTCATTACAGTCTATAAAGATTTAAAAAAGAACTATGCTGTAACGAGTTCGAATGGTAACGTTGTCGTAAAAACGCCGGATGTTACAGCAACGATAGTTTCCTCTACCGGCGCAGTTTCTTTTACGGATAAATATGGCAAGCCGGTGCTAATGGAGCGCTCATACAATGGCAGATCAATTTTGCCTGCAATATTTGATGGAGAAGCATCCTACAACTTATCACAAACGTTTGTGACAGCGCCAGGTGAGGCATATTATGGTTTGGGACAACATCAAAGCGATCAGTTCAATTATAAAGGGCAACAGGTTTTTCTTTTTCAGAATAATACGGAGGTGGCAATTCCTTTTTTACTAAGCAGCAAAAATTATGGCATTTTATGGGATAATTATTCCATAACAAAAGTGGGAGATGTCCGCGACTTTATGCCTTTATCAAAATTGAAATTATTTTCAAAAGACGGAGATGAAGGATGGCTTACAGCTTCTTATAATAATGATAAAAGTAAGCCGGATGAAATCTCCTTTACAAAAGCTGAATCAAAAATAGATTATCAATATTTAGGCGATTCAAAGAAAGATTTGCCGGAAAATTTTAATCCGCAAAATGGTGAAATCACCTGGGAGGGTTCTATTGAATCAGGCTTTAGCGGGATGCATAAATTCAGGATTATTTATGGAGGATATATGAAGATTTGGATTGATGGAAAATTACTTGCGGACCGCTGGCGGCAAGCATGGAATCCTGGTTCCGCATTACTTAATCTCTCTCTTGAAAAGAATAAAAAATACGCCATTAAAATTCAATGGATACCAGATGGCACCGAGTCTTACCTGGATGTGAAATGGCTGCAGCCCATACCAACAGCCGATGTAAATGCCTTTACGTTTACATCTGAAGCGGGCAAGCAACTTGATTATTATTTTGTAATGGGGGACAATGCAGACGATGTTATTTCGGGCTACAGAACATTAACAGGCAAAGCCACCATTGTACCAAAGTGGGCGATGGGTTTTTGGCAAAGCCGCGAAAGATATAAAACACAGGATGAAGTTTTAAATACCGTTGCTGAATTCAGGCAAAGAAAAATTCCACTTGATAACATCGTACAGGATTGGAGCTATTGGAAAGTAAATGATTGGGGAAGCCAGGAGTTTGACGCAAGCCGCTTTTCGAATCCGGACAGTATGATCAATATTTTGCATGATAAGTATCACGTAAAATTTATGATTTCAGTATGGCCTAAAATGTATGAAGGCGTACAGGCCTATAAAGATTTTGATACGCAAGGCTGGCTATACAAAAGAAACATTGCAGACTCGCAACGAGACTGGATAGGCAAAGGTTTTATTTCTACTTTTTATGATGCTTTCAATCCTGCGGCAAGAAAAGGTTTCTGGAGCTTGATCAATAAAAAACTATACAGCAAAGGAGTAGATGCCTGGTGGATGGATGCCAGCGAGCCGGACATACTTTCCAACGTGTCGCCAGCCAAACGAAAAGAACAGATGACGCCGCTTGCATTGGGCGTTGCTGCAGAATACTTAAATGCTTATCCTTTGGAGAATGCTAAAGGAATATATAATGGGCAGCGTTCCGTTGATCCAAATAAAAGGGTGTTTCTATTAACCCGTTCAGGCTTTGCGGGCTCACAACATTATGCAGCATCTATCTGGAGCGGAGATATTGCGTCCCGGTGGGAAGATATGAAATCACAAATATCGGCAGGATTAAACTTTTCTATGTCAGGTACTCCTTTCTGGACAATGGACATCGGCGGCTTCGCGGTAGAGCACCGTTATGAAAAACCAAATGAACAGGACCTTGAAGAATGGCGCGAACTGCAAACCCGTTGGTACCAATTTGGCGCCTTCGTTCCCCTGTTCAGATCGCATGGCCAGTTTCCCTATCGCGAAATGTTTAATGTTGCGCCGCCAGATCATCCTGCCTACAAGAGCATGTTATATTATGATAAGCTGCGCTACAGGTTAATGCCATACATCTATTCATTGGCAGCGGCTACTTACCATCACGACTACACGATAATGCGTGGCCTTATAATGGACTTTGCAAATGATACAACCGTAAAGAATATCGGCGACCAGTATATGTTTGGGCCCTCATTATTAATCAACCCTGTTTATAATTATAAAGAACGGAATAAAAGTTTGTACTTACCCGCAGGCCAGGGATGGTACGATTTCTATTCAGGAAAATATATGGATGGTGGCAGAAGAATAACGGTGGATGCGCCTTATGAAAGAATGCCTGTGTTTGTAAAAGAAGGTTCCATTATTCCTTTCGGGCCGGAGCTTGAATACACTTCTCAAAAGCCGGCGGACACCCTTACTTTATTTGTATATACAGGCAGAGACGGTTCTTTCGATCTTTATGAAGATGATGACACTACTTACAATTATGAGAAAGGCGCCTTCAGCAATATTAATTTCACGTATAATGAAGCAAATAAAAAATTTACTATCGGGGAAAGAAAAGGAAGCTTTAATAATATGTTAACCAATCGTGTGTTTAAAATTGTTTGGATAAGCAAAACGGAACCGAAAGAATTACAATTTGAAAATGGGCAGGCGCAGATGATTGAATATAAGGGTAAAGAAATGAGCGTTTTCAAAAAATGAAATAAGGCAATCCTGAATTTATAAAAAGCCCGATGAGGCCTTATTTGCAGGACGAAGTTTTCATCATTGCATTAATTCTTTTTTACAGTATTCGTCTATATAAATTGTCATAGGTTCCTTCATTACATCTCTGTAAAGGCCCGTTTTAAAATAGAAGTGGCCTGGATTAGTGTAACCCTTGTTTGATGAATAGCATGTAATGCCATGATAGCTAATTATATGCTCATGATTTAACCAGGCTTCCGTACTTCCATTTGAAAGTCTTGAAAAATGGATGATAAACTTAAAGTCAAGCCACTTATTTCTTATATCAGCGTATGTTTCGTAGAGCTTTGTCTTACTGGAATCCGTCTGCATAACAATGGAAAACTTTCCCGATGTATAACGCAATGCAAGCACCGGGCTGTCATCAGCGCAGTCAGCGTTATCACCACAATGTTGTTTCCACTGAGCAATAACAAGCCTGACGGGAACAATTGGAAAGCTACCAGGTAAAAAAAGGCTAAAGCTGTATTGATATTTTTTCTCTTCAACAGACTCAAGTTTTTTGATCTCTTGAAGTTCATCTCTTTCCGAATTTTTGCTTTTTCCAATTCCCGCTTCAAAAACATCCCCGGCATGTAAGGTAATCTTAGCAGCTCCACTTCCTTTTCTTACGATTTTAGTTTGAAGCTCAAGAGAGTTAGCAGCCATCCTATCTGTTCTCCATATTTTGCTGAGTTTTGATGTATCAAAGTCATCGCACACATTCACTTGCAATTTGCAAGATGATATTGCTAATAAAAATATCAGTAACATCAAATAATTTATTTTACCAATAGATGCCATAGAAAGCTTGTCAAATTTCACCTAACGTTTTATTTTCTGAATTGTTCCTCCATTGTTTAAAGTTTTTGCTGTATCTGCTCTCATCTTCTGCAGCACCGGTGATTGTTTCTTTATTGCAGGCTGTGAGGGAATTATTATTACCGGTTGAGGAGATGGGGTAGCCTTAACTTCTTTAGATGGATTGGATAAATTTATGTTTTGATTTTGAGATGAAACTTTCGCGTCAATCTTCGGAGAAATCTTGTCTTCATTTACAGAAATTATTTGCACTGGTGATTGATTTTTATCCTTAACCATTAGTGGATTTATAACAGGATCCTGAGCTGAAATTTTTGTGTCAACTTTTGGAGTAGTTAAATCCGGAACGACGAGTATTTTTGTAAGAGGAGTTGGGGTTTTATCATTTACTATTACAGGACTCTGCTTTCCCGTTATCACCTTATCACCCGGCACTATTTTTATATGCGGCATATCATCACCTGTATTCGTTGGATGATTAAATTGCAAAGCAGGATTGTTATAAGTACTTGCCTTATCAATCCGTTTAATTGTAGGCGGGTCGAATTTTATAGTCCTTATGCCGTTCACATCTTTTATAATCCCTTTGGTTCCTATCACTTTAATTCTGCTGCCGTTTGGATTAATAGAACCATTCGTATTTATTTTAAATAATTTAATCCTGTCAGCCTTTGCGGTATCACAGCTTGCGTAGGTTTGAAAGGCGATCTGGCTCCTGTCAACCTTTTGACAACGGTTAGTAGAACACAAAACGAATAAACTGTTTGTTGTATCATAACTGCCATCGTATTGCTCACCAGGCTGGTAGTTCCAGCGGGCAGAAATGCCGATAAAAATAATTTCATTACTCCCCTCACCCACAAGGGTGCCGGTCGTTTCGCCGACACCACTTGATAATGAATTAACTGACAAGTTAGTCATACCCTGATCGGTATTGGCCGGTTTTGAATTTCCTTCTTCTTTTGTTAGATTGCTGGCTACACCTGATATACCCTGGCCTGGGGGAACTTCATTTGCAGTTTCATTTTTATTCTTATCATTTGCAGCAATTTGTTCATCAGCCTTAGCAGTTTCATCCTCTTTTTTATCGCTTTTCAAATGTGCTATTTCAGCTTTTAAACTATCAACTTCTTTAGTAGAATTAGTTTGAATTTCACCGGTCTTTTTTTCTGTAGTTTCACCCGGTGTATTATCGCTTCCGCAACCGGCAAGCATAAGCATAAATAAAAGAGTGAATATATTTTTCATGTCATAAAATTTATAATGAACGAAGAATTATTTTAGAGAGAAGGACATCACTCTTATCAATAAAATACACATAGCCGGAAGGCAATGCTCCAATTATTTTATTGAAAGGACGCTGTTGTAAAATGATATAATATTTGTCGGATTCGCCGAGGAGCCGCAAGATTTGTTGGTCATCATTTTTTATAACAGAAATATCGCTGTAAAAAATATTACTCTTTGCAAGAACGGAATCCAGTACTAATGTGGGGCTCATAAGGTCTGCATCTTTACGAAAAATAAATTGTATGGTTTTCAGATTTTCGGTGTGCATACGATCATCGCGATAATTATCAATGGCTACCTGCCGTGAAACTTTAAATAATAAGGGGAAGATGATCACCAAAAAAACAATCAACACCAACAGGGAATATTGCCGGTTTAGTTTTTTTATATAAAGAGTAACAACATTGGCAGTAAGAAAAGTACCAAATTTCTTAAAGAAAATATATTGCCTGCCTAACCTCTCAATCATTAAAAGAAATACGATTCTCAGCAAGATTATCCAAAGTAAAATCTTTGCCCAAAAAAGAAAGTTCGCGGAAGACAACACGTTGTATGAATATACCAGGTAACTGTTATAATCAATTTTTATTGACTCTGTAGAGATACCAAATTGCTGGTAGTAGAAGTGCACATACACCCACGCAATGAAATAGAGATAGATACCAACAACGATAGTAAGGTCTCTTATTAACTTCAATGTTTCACCCATAACTGGCAGATTTATTATAC
>JBDTSD010000217.1:0-6991 GCA_039931355.1 Ginsengibacter sp. | reverse complement strand
GCGACATGCTCACTTAGCAGGAAATGATCAATGCGCAAGCCTGCATTGCGTCCGTAAGCATTCCGGAAATAATCCCAAAAAGTATAGATCACTTCATCAGGATATAATTTTCGTATAGCATCTGTCCAGCCCTGCGCTACCAGCGCCTTAAAAGCGGAGCGCACTTCGGGACGGAAGAGCGCATCGTCAACCCAACGTTCGGGTTTGTAAACATCCAGTTCAGTTGGCATCACATTATAATCACCGGTTAATATTACGGGCACACCAGATGCAAGAAGTTCTGCCGCATGTGCAGTTAACCTTTCAAACCATTTCATTTTGTAATCCAGTTTGGGGCCGGGAGCAGGATTACCGTTTGGCAGGTAAATACAGCCGATAATAATCCCATTTACTTTTGCCTCTATGTAGCGGCTATGCAGGTCATCAGGATCTCCGGGCAAGCCACGCCTTACTTCTTCGGGCTTTCCATCACGCGAAAGTATCGCTACACCGTTCCAGCTTTTTTGGCCATGCCATACAGCATGATAGCCCGCATTCAGAATTGCCTCCTCCGGAAATTTTTCCTGTGGCGCTTTTAATTCCTGCAGGCAAACAACATCCGGCGATGTTTCACCAAGCCAGCGAAGTAATACAGGCAAGTGCCCATTTACACCATTCACATTGTAAGTAGCTATTCTCATTGTGTATTTTTTTTTAAAAAAAAGTAATCTGGAACACCTAACCTTCTATCAATTTTTTTAATGCTCCAAGTACCGGGTTTTCTTCTCCCTGTGGCGCTTCCTGTACGGCTCCTTCCCTGCTATCCTCCTGTATTATCTCTAGCTTTACACCTTCACCGTCTTCACTCAATTTGTAATTCATTATAAAATAATTTTCAGGTTTATCTTCCAGGCCGGGACGTGGGGCAAACAGGCTATACCTGATTAGTTGCTGTGGAATTATTTCTAATACTTTACCCCATTGTTCAAAAACTTTACCGTCCCATTCCGCCCTGAATTTTATATCGCTGCCGGTTTCCCAAATTGTAATAAGATCACTTCCATATTGCCATTGCTTTACCAGCGCAGGTTTTGTAAGTGCATCCCATACTTTTTCGATGGGTGCATTGATAATTATCGTGGAGATATTTATTGCCATAATAGTTAAGAGTTTTTGATTCAAATGTAAAATAGAAATGTGAAATATATTTTAAGAAATAGCATTACCATAATCCTCTAATGTATCAATATCTCTTAGAATATTATTTGTACTCATTTCGATTGGATATACATTTTCTTTATTAGCCTGCACAATTTCTTTGCAACCTTCCATATTAGTGTGATCCAATATTTGCTTTTTGTAAAAAGCTGAAAAAATTACAGGGTTACCTTTTTGATTTTTATATTCAGCTATGCAAATGCATGCCTCATTCGTTCTCCTTTGCTCTTCAAAAGAAGTATATAATTTTCTATATTCCTGCGAAGTAATAAATGGCATATCGCCAAGGCAGATCATATAGCCATCCCCGTTAGCAGCATAGATTCCTTGTTGTATGGAAGTAGTCATTCCATCGGCAAAATCATTATTATAAATAATTTTTACAGGAGAATGTTGCAAAAGATCATGAACCGTCAAAGCGTCCCGGCCTGTTACTACTATTACTTCGATTATACCAGAAGCAATAATATTTGCGACTACTTTTTCGATAACGGTTTTGCCGTCGAAGGGAAGCAGCATTTTATTTTTGCCTTCCATTCTTGCCGATAAACCTGCAGCCAATACGATTGCACTTATCATTCAACAAATATTTATGGGTATACGTCATCGCCAGACCAACTCTAAATTATGATAATATTTGGAGTAAAAATGCTGATTGCAAAAGCACGTTTAATCATGCTTAAAAAGCATTATTAGGAACAGAACCTTAAGTAGAAACCATTCAAATTTGTGAGCCTGCCTTATTACTTTATTGAGATGAATGACAAAACAGGATAATAAGGTTGCAAAAATATTAAGCAATTTTCTACTAAAGTTGTAAGCAGTTAACTCAATTTGATTTGTGCTTTCTAATCCTCTTAAGTTGTATTTAAATTGATTACAGGAAAGTGTTTAAATATATGTTTATTGATATAATCTGATCTTTGATATATAGAATGTTCTCCGTTGAAGATTAAAATAAAAAAATATGATACCTGTTGAGGAAGCAGAAAAAATAATATTGTCGCACGCAAGAGACTTTGGTGTTGAAGAGATTTCTTTTGACCAAAGCATGGGACGTGTGCTGGCTGAAGATCTTTATTCGGACAGGGATATGCCACCATTTAACAGGGCAACTCTTGACGGTATTGCCATTAAATATAGCTCCTTCGAAAAAGGCATCCGCTCATTTATTATAATTGCCACGCAGGCAGCGGGAAGTGTTCCGATAGAAATAGAGAGTGATGATGCGTGTATCGAAATAATGACCGGTGCTGCAATGCCGGCATCTGCAGATACTGTGGTGAGGTATGAAGACCTGGAAATAAAAAATGGAACGGCAACCATAGTATTGGATTCTATTAAAAAAAATAATGGCGTTCACGCGAAAGGAAGAGATAAAATCCAAAATGAAGTAGTAGCAAATGCGGGTCAGTTGATAACACCTGCTTTAATCAGCGTTGCGGCATCCATTGGTAAAATAAAACTCCATGTAAAGAAACTGCCAAGTATAATAATAATCTCTACTGGTGATGAATTGGTGGAAGTAGGCGAAACGCCTTCGCCTTATCAAATACGGCGTTCCAATAGCTATGCGGTGAAAACTGCTTTAGCTTATATGCATGTGGATGCTGATATGTTGCATATACCCGATGAGCCCGGCATGATAAAAGAACAGATCAATGAATGCCTGCAAAATTATGATGCTATTATTTTAAGCGGTGGCGTGTCAATGGGTAAATTTGACTATGTGCCACAAGCATTGCAAGATTTAGCGGTGTACAAACTTTTTCATAAGGTAAAGCAGAAACCCGGCAAACCTTTTTGGTTTGGCAAACATGCAAATGGAACAGTTGTATTTGCATTGCCTGGAAATCCTGTATCAACCTTTATGTGCGTAACGAGATATGTTTTGCCATGGCTAAAAACTTGTCTTGGACTGCCTTTTACAAAAAACACTTATGCTATTCTTGATAGTGATATTTCATTTTCAACTTCCCTTCAATATTTTCTGCAGGTACAATTGAATATGAGTAACGATGGCAAAATATATGCGACCCCATTTGAGGGAAATGGCTCGGGCGATTTTGGAAATCTTTTAGTCACTGATGCTTTTATGGAACTTCCATTGGAACAAAATAACTTTACAAAGGGAGAAGCCTTCAGGGTTTGGCCATACAGAGATATATTTTTATAGAAAGGCTGAAGAAATTGAGTTCTACAAGGAAAATTACTTAGTAAATTATTTGATAAATGCCTGAATTTTCACATGTAAACGAGCAAGGATTAGCAACAATGGTTGATGTAAGTGGAAAAAAAATTTCTCTTCGCAAAGCCGTAGCAAGAAGCATAGTTGCATTGCCGGAAGAAGTGTATAGCAAGTTGATGGACGGTGATATTCAAACCAAAAAAGGCCCGGTGTTTCAAACTGCAATTATTGCCGGAATAATGGCCGCAAAAAAAACAGGTGAGTTGATTCCTCTTTGCCATCCGCTGGGTTTGGATAATTGCAAAATTGATATTCACATCAACAAAAATGAATTGGTAATCGAGTGCACCGCAACCATCACTTCAAAAACAGGTGTAGAGATGGAAGCGCTGACAGGTGCATCCATAGCGGCTCTTACCGTGTACGACATGTGTAAAGCATTGAGCCATGATATTGTGATAAAGGAAATAAAATTGATGGAAAAAACAGGAGGTAAAAATGATTTCAAAAGAACATAAAAAACATGCAGATCTTTCAAGGCCTGCTTACGGAAACTTTCACCGCAATGAATGGGCGATGGTCGGCGGCCAATGTAACGCTATAAAAAGTTTGGCAGATGAAGTAATTCAGCAACTGTGTCCACAATTTAAATGTGCCTATATTGATGCGCAGCATGTGGCGGAAAATGAAACAATACTTCTCCCGGAACATCTTAGAAATGGCGCGGTCATTTCTTGTATCAATCATATTAACTATCATGAATTTAATCATGTAAGGGAATTTAATCATTTCGCTTACCGAAAGGAATTTAATGAAGCGGATATTGTTTTGATAAATGGAAATCATTTCGAGGCAAAATCACAAATAGTGATAATTGATGAAAGCAAAAAATCATCTCTTGAAAAAAGAGTTGCACAACTAACAAACGTTGGAATGCTTTTGCTGGCAGAAAATGCTGCCGACATTTTTGATTTTGTAAAAGAGGCGCTTCCATCGTGGAATCAACTACCGGTTTATAAACTTAGCGAAACAAATAAGATTGCTGATTTTTTTAAACAAAAATTAAGCGAAACACAAGCCCTGCTAAACGGCCTGGTATTGGCTGGCGGTAAAAGCGTAAGAATGGGCAATGATAAGGGTTTAATAGCATGGCATGGCAAGGAACAACGCTATTACATAGCAGATATTTTGAAAGAAATATGCCAGGAAACTTTTATTTCATGCAGGGCAGAGCAGCAGAATGAAATAGAGGAACAGTATAAAATAATACCCGATACTTTTGCCGGCCTTGGGCCTTATGGAGCAATACTCTCAGCCTTTCGCGAGAGGCCCGATGCTGCATGGCTGGTAGTGGCCTGCGACCTTCCTTTATTAGATATTGAGACTTTAGAATATTTAAAAGACAAGAGAAACCCATCATCAATGGCTACATCATTTGAAAGCCCTTACAATCATTTCCCTGAACCATTGATCACTATTTGGGAACCGAAAAGTTATCCTGTTTTATTATCACTTTTATCCCAGGGATACAATTGCCCCGGCAAAGCCCTACGAAACATGGAAACCAATATGATAAAAAGTAAAAAACCCGAAGCTTTAACCAATGTAAATACGCAAGAGGATCTTGAAAAAGTGAAACAGGTATTGCAAAATAAATTGCAGGAAAATCATGCAGGATGAATTATTAAGATATAGTTGCCAGTTAGCGTTGCCAGGCTTTAACGAAGAAACACAAAGGCAATTACAAAATGCAAAAGTTTTAATAGCAGGCGCCGGAGGCCTTGGATGTCCTGCAGGCCAATACCTTGCAGCAGCGGGCATTGGCACAATTGGCATTGCGGATTACGATAATATTTCAATAAGCAATTTGCACCGGCAAATATTATACACCCCTGCCGACGCAGGCTTGAAAAAAGTAACCGTTGCATGTGATAAATTACAACGACAAAATCCAGGTATATCTATTATTCCGCATAATACTAAAATCACGTCTGAAAATGTGATGGAGCTTATAACGCAATATGATTTGGTGATGGATTGCACAGACAATTTCGAAACAAAATATTTACTGAATGATGCATGTGTGCTGCAACGCAAGCCATTAATTTATGGAGCAATATACCAGTACGAAGGTCAGGTTGCCGTATGGAATTTATTGAGTAAAGACGGCACGTACTCTCCCAACTACAGGGATCTTTTTCAAAATGTAAATGCTTCACAAGTACCAAATTGTGCCGATGGAGGAGTAATGCCAACACTCGCAGGGATTATTGGCTGTATGCAGGCAAATGAAGTAATAAAATATTTTGCCAAACAAGGTGACTTGCTCGCAGGTAAAATTTTATTGTTTGATGTACAAACAATGCAAAGCCGTGTTATCAAGGTTGGAACGATTACTAAAACTAACATCACGGCTTTAACGGAAACAATTGAAAGGCCAGTCATCCCGCCAAAAGATTTTAAAGAACTAGCTGATACCGGGGCTTACGAATTAATAGATGTACGAAGCGCCGAAGAACACAATTCATTTAATATCGGTGGTAAAAATATTCCGGTTAATGAAATTGAAAAAAAGTTTTCCTTAATTGATTTAGAAAAGTCCGTCGTAATGTATTGCGCAACTGGAAAGCGTAGTGGGGAAGCGGTTAGCTTATTTAAAAATAAATTCCCCGGAGCTAAAGCATTTTCTTTAGAAGGAGGTTTAGAGGCCTTGGATCAAAAAGAGATAAAAGAATGATGACTCACCTTCTTCTGCCTAATTATTAATTCTCAATTCCTAATTTTCTAAGGATGCGCTGCCACCCAAACTTCCCCATCTTCAAAAACTTCTTTTTTCCAAATAGGTACTGTTTGCTTTAATGTATCTATGATATAACGGCAGGCCATAAACGCAGCATCGCGGTGTGCGGCTGCAACGGCAATAACGACGGGCACTTCCCCGGTTTGTAATACGCCGGTGCGGTGGTGAATTAAAACTTTTTGTAATGACCATTTCTTAAAAACATCTTTAGCAATCTTGTACATTTCACTCAATGCCATTGATTCATACGCTTCAAATTCAAGCCTTATAACATTTTTTCCTTTTGTGAGATTTCTTACGGTACCAATGAACACATTGATACCGCCTGTTTCAGGTGCCATTACCCAGTTAATGCATAATTGAATTTGCAAAGGTTCGTCCAATATTTTTATATCAATATCCATTTCTATTTTTGCTATTAGCCACCACTAACCGGTGGAATGATGGCAAGTTCATCACCATCATGAATCGCCTCAGTACCCGAAGCATACTCGTTATTTAAAGCAATCATATAAGATCCTAACTGGGCAAGCCGGGAATATTTTTCTTCAAGAAATATCTTTAATTGGGCGACATTTTTTATTTCATCATTATCAATTACAATTGCCGTATCGCCGAAAATATCCTTTGCTATCCCAAATGCTAATACCCGCATATTCTAAATTTTATAATAATCAAAATTCTATATCTGTTTAATGAAGTTGCACGCAATTTCACCAAATAATTTTACATCTTAAAAAATGATTGACAATAAGAATAATCGTAAAAAGGAATATCAATTGCCAATATTCGTTATAGTTAGTTAC
>JBDTSD010000216.1:0-6993 GCA_039931355.1 Ginsengibacter sp. | reverse complement strand
GTGAAGCAGGCGTAGTTCGTGGCATGAAAGCCTTGCTGGCTTTGAATCAGAAAGGTGGGTTTGATTGTCCTTCCTGCGCATGGCCCGACCCTGATGATGACCGTTCGTCCATTGCTGAATATTGTGAGAACGGCGCAAAGGCGGTTGCAGACGAAGCAACTACCAAAAGCCTTCGCCCTGACTTTTTTGCAAAACATTCTGTGCACGAATTATCCGGTCTTGATGACTATCACATTGGTAAAAATGGCCGCGTAGCACAGCCCATGTACCTTCCGGAAAATGCAACCTATTACCAACCCATTAGCTGGAACGATGCGTTTAAATTGATTGGTTCTCATTTAAATAAATTGGCTAATCCTAATGAAGCGATATTTTATACTTCAGGCCGTACCAGCAATGAAGCAGCATATTTATTTCAACTTTTTGCAAGAGAGTATGGGACGAACAATTTACCCGATTGTTCTAATATGTGTCATGAATCTACAAGTTCTGCATTAGCAGAAGTGCTGGGTATTGGCAAAGGCTCTGTAAAGCTCGAAGATTTTTATGAAGCGGAGGTGATCATGATCGTTGGGCAAAACCCGGGAACCAATCATCCGCGAATGCTGACTGCTTTACAAAAAGGAAGGGATAATGGCGCAACGATTGTCTCAATTAATCCTTTGAAGGAGACAGGGCTTCTTGGCTTCAGCAATCCGCAAAAGCTAAAAGGTGTTTTAAATATCAATACAAAGCTCACTGATATTTTTTTGCAGGTAAAGTTGAACGGTGACCAGGCGTTATTCAAAGCAATCACTTATTTGTTATTGCAAGAAGAGGAGAAAACCCCAGGCAAAGTTTTCGATCATGAATTTATAAACGAGCATACTTCTGGCTATACTGATTACATCTCACGGCTACGCTTAAACGATATTAATCATCTATTGGATATTGCCGGCATTCCATTGGAACAGGTTAAAGAACTTGTTGCGCTGTTAAAAAATAAAAATAAAATTATTATTTGCTGGGCAATGGGTATCACCCAGCATAAGAATGCAGTAGATACAATAAAAGAAATGGTTAATCTCTTATTGCTAAAAGGCAGCATTGGCAAGCCCGGAGCAGGAACGTGCCCTGTTCGGGGACACAGTAATGTACAGGGTGATCGCACCGTAGGAATTTGGGATAAGCCTAAAGAAGAATTACTTGATAAGATAAAAGAAGTGTATGGTTTTGAGCCACCGAGGGAGCATGGGTTTGATGTTGTAAAATCAATTAAAGCCATGCACGAGGAAAGAGCAAAAGTGTTTTTTGCAATGGGTGGAAATTTTTTATCCGCAACACCTGATACAAATTATACTGCCGACGCTTTACGGAAATGTGACCTTACGGTGCATGTTTCTACAAAACTTAACCGAAGCCATTTTGTACATGGCAAAGAGGCGCTAATCTTACCTTGTCTTGGCCGCTCAGATAAAGACGAACACGATGGCATTACACAATTTGTATCATGCGAAAATTCAACCGGAGTGGTGCAAATGTCCAAAGGAATATTAAAGCCCGTATCTGAAGACCTGCTAAGCGAACCGGTAATCGTGTGCCGGCTGGCAAAAGCAACATTAGGAAACCGCTCAGTTATTGATTGGGATAAATATGAAAAGAACTACGACAACATCCGCGATGATATTGAGAGAGTAATCGAAGGCTTCGCTAATTATAATAAACAGGTGAGAGAAAAGGGAGGGTTTTACTTACCTAACGGTAACCGTACACGCAAATTCAATACAAAAGAAAAGAAGGCAATTTTTTCTATAACAGAGCTATACATTCCGGTATTAGAAAAAGATGAACTAATGATGATGACCATCCGCAGCCACGATCAGTTTAATACCACTATTTATGGACTGGATGATCGCTACCGCGGAGTTTACAACGAGAGGCGGGTAATATTTATGAACACAAAAGATATTACGAAAGCCGGTTATAAAGCAGGCGATGCCGTGGATTTATATAATACATCCGGCGAAGTGGAAAGAATTGCCCGCAATTTTATTATCGTAGAATATGACATTCCGGAAAGGTGTGTGGCCACTTACTTTCCGGAAACAAATGTACTTGTTCCAATAAAAAGCGTAGCAGATGTGAGTAACCAGCCCGCGTCAAAATCGGTGAAAGTAAAGATTAGAAAACATGCCCACACCTCTTAAAAAAGATAAACATTTTCATCGTGAAAAAAATTCGTAAATGGATGCCGGTTATTATATAGAACATCTGCAACTACGACCACATCCCGAAGGTGGTTTTTATAGGGAAACTTATCGTTCCAGAGAAAACATTCCCCATGCTGCGTTGCCATCCCGCTTTAGCGATGCAAGAAGCTTTTCGACAGCAATATTTTACTTATTGGAAAAAGGAAACCGCTCCCTTTTTCATAGAATAAAAAGTGATGAATGCTGGCACTTTTATGCGGGTGAAACATTGCTGATCCATGTAATTGAAAATAATGGAAACTATTATGTTGTGAAACTGGGCGACAACATTGCTGCGGGCGAAACATTGCAGTTCGTGGTGCCTGCTACGGCATGGTTTGCCGCCGAACCAGCGCCTTTAACTTCGTTTAGCCTTACGGGTTGCACCGTTGCGCCGGGTTTCGATTTTTTAGATTTTGAGTTAGCAGATAAAAAAACTTTGACATCTTCTTTTCCTAAACACGCCGATATTATCAATCTCCTTAGCCATTGAGAAAGCTCAATGGTTCACATAAATATTCTCTTAAATTCTTTCCGGAGAATCTGGCTTTCTCTTTGTTTCGGGCACAATTCATGTAGTTCTTTTATAAATAAACACGACTATTATGAAAGCTATAAGAATTCATGAATTTGGCGGACCGGAAGTTTTAAAATACGAAGATGCGCCACAACCTGTGCCCGCAGCAGATGAAGTATTAATAAAAGTTCATGCAAGCGGCGTAAATCCCATTGATGTGAAAATTCGCGCAGGACACGCACAGGGTAAGTTCCCCATCAACTTTCCGCTCATTCCAGGCTGGGATGTGTCAGGTGAGATTGAGGAAGTAGGAAGCGAAGTATTAACCTTCAGGGTAGGTGATGAAGTTTACAGCCGGCCCGACCCCACAAGGGATGGTACGTATGCAGAGTATGTTGTAGTGAAAGCCAGCGAAGTAAACGCAAAGCCTAAAAGTATTGATCATGATAAAGCAGCAGCAGTGCCACTTGCCGGCCTTACTGCCTGGCAGGGATTGTTTACGCATGGGCGATTAGAGTCTGGGCAAAAAGTTTTGATACATGGAGCATCTGGCGGGGTGGGAACCTATGCTGTGCAATTTGCTAAATGGAAAGGCGCTTATGTTGTTGGCACCGCCTCAGAAGATAATATTGATTTTCTATACGAGTTAGGAGCTGATGAAGTAATTGATTATAAAAATGAAAAGTTTGAAGAAGAAGTGAAAGATGTTGATCTCGTTTTTGACCTTATTGGCGGGGATACTCAAAAGCGCTCTTTAAAGGTTTTAAAAAATGGCGGAAGGCTGATCACTACGGTTAAGCCGGAAAACCAGGAAGAAGCTAAAGAAAAAAATATTCATCTCGAAAACTTCATGGCTAAATCTTTACCGGGAGACCTGCAGCAGATCGCAGACCTGATTGATTCAGGAAAAGTAAAACCTGTTATTTCCGAAATAATACCGTTGGAGGAGGCTGCAAAAGCTCAAAAGAAGATCGAAGAAGGACATACAAGAGGGAAGATTGTATTACGGGTAATTTAGATATGACGCAGTATTAAAATTAAAAAGCACCAATAAATTTATCCTGGCTTGCAATTAAAAATCGTGTAACCCAACTTGGCACGTTTTTCGCAAAAATGGATACATAACGGGTATGCTATGAAAAATTTTTTACTCTCCGCTCTTCTTTTTCTCTCACTGTCTTCATTTTTATCCTTGTCATTTACTGAAGTAATTAATGCCATCCAATCTGGAAATGCTTCAGAAGTATCTAAATTTTTTGACAACACAGTTGAAATTACTTTACCAGGCAAAAGCAATTCTTATAGTAAAAGCCAGGCAGAGCTTGTGTTACATGATTTCTTTTCGAATAATCAAATTAAAAATTTCCAGGTGATACACAAGAGTGACAATGGGGATTCACAATATTGTATCGGAAATTTAAATACCTCCACAGGCATATTTCGTACTACTATTTACATGAAGCAAAAGGGCAATAAGCTCGTAGTACAGGAACTCCGTTTTGAAAGATAATGATACAACTCCTTCGATCTAAAAATTTATCGCATTAACTATAATTTCTTTCGTTCGTTATAAACCTGGAAAGTTATAACCTGCATTTTATATTTTTGTTTGATGTATTTCAATAGCGCCTACGATCTTCAATTAAATAAGTTAATCGGTAATGCATTGGAGGAAGATATCGGTGATGGCGATCACTCTACATTGTCGTGTATTGATGCCGGAACTCCCGGCATGGCAGTTTTAAAAATTAAAGATTCCGGGATCTTAGCAGGTGTAGCTGTTGCTGAAAAAATATTTCACTACGTTCAACCTTCCGCGGTGATCAATAAATATAAAGCGGATGGAGACGCAATGCAAGATGGTGAAATAGCTTTTGAAGTAGAGGCAAAAATTCGCACAATACTCACCTGCGAGCGCCTTGTGCTAAATTGCATGCAGCGGATGTGTGGCATTGCGACGCTTACAAAAAAATACATAAATAAATTAATACACTACAAAACACAATTGCTGGATACCAGGAAAACAACTCCTAATTTCCGGCTGCTGGAAAAAGAAGCTGTTTACATTGGAGGAGGCGTAAATCACAGGTTTGGGCTATACGACATGATCATGTTAAAGGACAATCATATCGATTACTGCGGCGGAATTGAGCAGGCAATCTTAAGAGCATGGCAATATGTGCAGGATAAAAAGCCCGGTTTAAAAATTGAAGTGGAAACGCGGAACCTGGCAGATGTAGAAAAGGTGATGAATACCGGGAAGGTTAACCGAATTATGCTTGACAATTTTCGGCCGGCACAAATTGTTGAGGCGCTTAAAATCATCAATGGGCAATATGAAACAGAGGCCAGTGGCGGTATCAACTATGATAACCTTGAGCTCTATGCTGCCACCGGGGTTGATTTCATTTCCAGCGGCGCCATCATTCACCAGGCAAAAAGCCTGGACCTGAGCCTCAAGGCTGAAATAAAAAAATAATATGGCAAAGAAAAAGTTATATAGCACAACAGGCATCGTTTATTCCACCGAACCCGGCGTGGTAAGTAATGAAGGCGAGGCCGACGAAATGGATACGCTTCCTGCCGGGCAGCAGTTATTAACCGTAAAACTTGATGCAAAGCAGCGTGCAGGAAAATTGGTCACGCTTATAACAGGGTTTATAGGAAAAAATGCTGACCTGGAAAAGCTTGGCAAAGAATTAAAATTTTTTTGCGGCACGGGCGGATCTGTAAAAAATCATGAGATATTAGTACAGGGAGATAATAAAGAAAAAGTATTACAATGGCTCCATAAAAAAGGATATACAAAAGCCAGGAAAGCCTAAACCGAAGAGGCCTTCCAGCCGTTCATATAAACAACACGGGTAATAATTCTTAAATGGAAAAATATCATTAGTATATTTTGACCAGTTTTTATAACTTTATAATTAAGCTTCGGGATTATGATCTCAAAAATATCAGAAGGGGTAACTATAAGTGTTGAAACATTTTATCAACCTGAATACAGCAATCCTGTTACCAACGAATTCATGTTTGCATACCGGATCACTATTGAGAACAACAATACTTTCCCCGTTCAATTATTAAGAAGGCACTGGTATATTTTTGACAGCAATTCAGAATACAGGGAAGTAGAAGGCGAAGGCGTAATAGGCGTTCAACCCAAAATAAATCCCGGTGAGAAATACCAGTATGTGAGCGGCTGCAACTTAAGAAGTGAGCTTGGAAAAATGCATGGAATATATTTTATGGAAAACAGCCACACCAAACAAATGTTCCAGGTAAACATTCCTTCATTTGAAATGATCGTTCCGTTAAAGCTCAACTAACTTCTGGGCTTGTATTTCGAATTAGCATAAATTTCTCTCGCATCCGACTTCATTAGGTCGGCCAATTTTGTTTCCGGATATTTTTCCATGTATTTTTTTACAATTTGCAAGCCTGCAAAGCTTCCGATATTACCGGGAGAATCTTCTCCCAACTCTTGAGTTTTGGGTCCCTCGCCAACATAATTTTTTACTATATTTTCTTCTGCATTATTTAGTAAATCATTGTTCAAAAAGAAGTCCCAAATCACTGCTTCATTTTTATATGAATCTTTTAATTGTTTTTCAGTGTAACCGATGCAAACATATTCCGGCGTATGTGGTAAAAACTTTGTAAGAAGGTATAACCGCTTTCCTTTTTCAACCATTTGTTCTATCAAAGCCTTACCCCTGCTACCATCCGGAAACATATCATCAACTATTGTGCGCATAGCATTTACCTGTATATGTTGCGCATCAAAATTATTGGAGAGATAGTCCGGGTATTGTTCCTGTCCTTCCGGGCTTTGGTAAAAAGAAAAGTTTTTGCCAAGATGAAGTTGCAATCCGATACCTAATCCTTCAGTAGTAAGTATATCTCCCTGCGTACCAAATGATGTTTCAAAATTTGCATTGATCGGGCCTATAAAAGTTATTACTGCCTGTGGCAATTTATAACCGGGAAAATAATATTTTACAAACTGCAAGCCCTGTTTTATTTCATCATTTTCCTTATTAAAATTTTCAAATACTTCATCGGCAGAATCTTTTATCGGCCGGTAGTCATGTAAGAATAATCGTACTGCACTATCCTGTATGTTAAATGGAATCAGTAAACTATCCGTATCAAGGCCAAGAATATTTTCAATAAAATCAGGGGTGAAGCGCGGATATTTTTTCAAAAGTTGTTGCATGGAAGCAGCGATATTCGCAGTATCTATTG
>JBDTSD010000215.1:0-7036 GCA_039931355.1 Ginsengibacter sp. | reverse complement strand
GTTTGTGATCTTAAAAAAGAGGATAAATTATAGAATAAGAGTTTATCAATTTTCTACAAGAGCATTGGAGCATTTAAAAATTGAAGTCTCAACTTTAGAAAATGCAGGAGTGCTGGGTGCCGCTGGGTTATGTTTGTGATCTTAAAAAAGAGGATAAATTATAGAATAAGAGTTTATCAATTTTCTCTCGAGGCTAACGTTTATAAAATTGTAATAGCTCCTCTTATTTTGAAAGCAATTGTAGGAATTGGATTGCATTAACAATGTTCACTTTTGGAAAATAAAGATTTTTTGCAAGGTTAAAATGAGCATCATTGGTTACAAGATAGTCAACACCGCCTGCTATTGCTGCATCGAAGAATTTGTTATCATCATAGTCTGAGACTATTGCATTCCATTCATAGTAAACTGTAATTAGACGGGCATTGGAAGCTTCCGTAAGCAGTGATACTATATTCAATGCCACATTCCTGGATGTCTTTTCAGAAAGTTTCTCCTCATACTCAAGAAGAATAGAAGTGGTTACATTTAACTCAAATTCTTCGTTAAGGAAAGCATTCCAAATAGGCCGGTATTTGCTTAAATGCCCAATAGACTGTAGAAGAATATTTGTGTCCAGGACAATCTTCATTTTTTATAAGGAGTTCTTAAATGTTCCTTTCCCCAATCTTCATAGGTTTGTTCAGTCCACCCTTTCTCTTTTTCAAGTAGCTCCATTTCAGTATCAATGTTTTTGGCAAGAGCTTTCACTATAACTCTTTTTATTTCTAAATAATCCTGCTCAGGCATAGGATTTTGAAATAGCCTCAACATATCTAACTGCTGCTGATTTAATTTTATGTTGCCTTCTGATAAAGCCCGTTCCATATACATTTTTTTTTAAAGCAATACCCAAATTTAATCAAAATTGGAAAGCTAAAACACCAACGTTGCAATAGAATGCGCCAAACTTGTAACTTCGGCTGCGTCACCATTTACCCACAAATAATAAGTAACAGGCTTATCGCTTTGGTTCATTACCACAACGGCAGTCTTACCATCTGTGTTAGTAAAAGCGGTTGACATTAAAACCGTGCGGCTTGGTGAACTAATAATTCTTTTGGCGCCAGGGCGAATAAATTTAGAGAACTGCCCGATGTAATAGTATTCATTTGTATAAATTAATTCGCCAGTGCCGGTGATAGCATGCACAGGGGCGAAGCAAAAATTGCCAACATGATTTGGCCCACCTGTTTCATCCAATAAAATATTCCAATCGGTCCAGCCGGTGGTGCCATCATTAAAATCGTTAATCATGGAGCGGCCATAGCGTTCGCCAAGCCTCCAAAGATGCACACTATCAAGATTGAAAGGGAATGTGCATCCTTCGGTGAACATTAAATTTTTACCAGGAAAACTCTCGTGCACCTTTCTTACATTATCAAATGCCTGGTCGCCTCCACTCCAGTCTTCGTACCAGTGGAAGCCAATTCCCCAAACATATTTAGCTGCCTCAGGATCATTGAGCATAGTGCTTGCACGCTGGTAAATAAGGTCGCGGTTGTGATCCCAAAAAATAATTTTCTTATCACCAAGGCCGTCTTTTTGCAACGTAGGCCCAAGATAATTTTTTAAGAAATCACGTTCTCCTTCCGCTGTATAAACGCATGATTCCCACGTTTGCGTCGCCATTGGTTCATTCTGAATTGTTAAGCCCCAAATGGGAATACCTTCCTTCTCGTAAGCATTGATGAATTTACCGTAAAAGCTAGCCCATGACTGGTAAAAAGGTGGCAACAACGTTCCGCCATGGAGCATATCATTATTATCTTTCATAAATGCGGGGGGGCTCCACGGGCTCACAAACATTGTAAGCTTTCCCCCGGCGGCTGCTATAGCCTGCTTTATAAACGGGATGCGATATTGCTTATCGTGATCAATGCTGAATGATTGTAATGCGCTATCTCCATCTTTTACATAAGAATAAGTGCCACTGGAGAAATCGCAGCTTTGAATATTCGTACGTGCCAACGTGTAACCTATCCCGTTAGTAGTATCATAATATGCCTTCAAAATTTCCTGTTGCTTAGCCGGGGGAAGTTTTGCAAAAGTTTCCGCGGCGGCATCAGTGAGTGCGCCACCTATTCCTAAGAGGGTTTGAAAAGATTTTGACGGATCAACAAATACACATACCTGCTTTTCAACAGGCTGCCCCATGTGTTTGAATTCAAGTGTATCCGTAGGCGTTAGTTTGTAAGGTGTATTTTCCGCCGTAGTGTATACAACTATTTTTTTGCCTGCGGCAGAATAAGCCGGCGAGCTTTCTGACGATTCTTTTGGTGTTGTTTTTTCATTGCATGCAAATAAGCCGCATAGCAGCATTGTCAAAAGAAAGTTTCTCATATACTTGTTTCCTTTTTATGCCGGTGAATAATCGCAACGGCAATCGTTAATTTATAAAACTTCTATTCAAAGCAATCTTCCCTCCATGCCCTGGCATGTAAGACTTAAAGTAATAAGAACTATAGAGCAGTAAGCTCGTCGTAAGCTGCGCCCAGCGGTCGTTCTATACCATCCCCGGTCCATTGAGGCGAACCTGGAATAGCGGTAGCTTTTAAAATTTCCTCTTTTGATTTACCCGCTTTTATTTCATCGCCCGTGTATTTCAACACATTTCCAAGATAATCATGGAATACCTGTAAGTCGTCTTTAGAACCTGTAACATCATAGCCTGTGCCTGCATGCCCAAATACATATTTCGTTTTTCTGCTGAATTTTTTCATCGCTTCTTCAAGTACGAGCATCCAGCTTTGCATATTGGCTCCTGCGCTGCGGTCAACGAACGGATGGCGGCGATTAAAAACAAGGTCGCCTGTGTGTACAACATCGGCATGTTGAAAATGAATAAGGGCATCGCCATTCGTGTGGCCGGCACCATAATAGTGTAAGGCAATTTTTTCTTTGCCTGCTTTTTCTTCCCATACCGTTCCAAAAGCCTGGTTAGGATAATATTGCTTGTCTTCTGTCTTTTGTGCAGTCGCCACGTTCTTTTGATTTTTTAAAGAATTTTCATGTGCTAACACCCGGGATGTACCATCTTTAAAAGCAATATTTCCCGACGTATGATCGCCGTGATGATGTGTATTTATTAATAAGCGGATAGGTTGATCTTTTCTCTTTTTTAATTCGGCGATAAGATGAGGCGCTGAGTCAGGAAATTGTGCGTCCACTACGGTTGTGCCATCTTTTGAAAAATGAAAAGCAATGGTGCCGCCCTTTTCTGTAAATATTCCTATGTCATCTGTAAGCATTGTGATCTTCCATGGCTCATCAATAAACGCTGCGAAAATATTTTGCCTGTTTAAGGTAAACGCTCCAAATGCAAGCGCAGAATTTTGCAGAAATTTTCTTCTTTGCATGATAATTATTTTTTAAAACTTCAAAATAAATGTAGGTGACTAGTATAAAAAATTAAAAATATTTATATGCCTGCTGAATCGTGTATGTTTAAAATTTAAAGGATTATTTTTCCTTTGACGCCAATTTTCTTTCAATTCTTTTATCAGGTATCAACCACATAAACGCTACAAATGCATACAGGGCAAGGCCAATCCAGGAATTTATAAAGCAAACTAATATGCCGGCAATATAGATCAGCAAAGAAACTACTCCTTTCTTGTCTCTTCCGATTGCCTTCCCAAGGGTTGAATCCTTCCCCTGGATTTTTATAAGCGTTTGCGCAAGTATATAATATGCTATACTGTTCATCATCAGTACAAACCCATACAGGATCACAGGCCATTTTGAAAAATTATTTTCACCCATCCATGCAGAGGTGAAGGGTGTAAGCGAAAGCCAAAAAAGCAGGTGGCTATTGGCCCACAAAACTTTTCCATTTATAAGGTCTACGGCGGAAAACATGTGGTGGTGATTGTTCCAATAAATTCCTACGTAAATAAAACTGAGTACATAACTCAAAAATACCGGCATCACCGGTTTGAGTGAAATTAACTGATCGCTATGTGGAACTTTAAGTTCCAAAACCATAATAGTAATGATGATTGCGAGTACACCATCACTAAAGGCTTGTAACCTTACACTATCCATTGTTTATAAAGACTGTTTAGATAAAGTTGTAAATCTAAAGTAAAAAACAAATGATGTGGCAATAAATGACAGGGATGATTAAATTATTTGATCACCATTCCCTGTCTGTTTCACCATTTAATATATGCATGATGAAGAGGTGTTTATTTTCATAATAATCCGGGGTGGATTTTGTTTTATCAAAAAAAACAGGCATGAAATGAAAGTCGTGAAATACAGAATAATTGCTATCGTTAATATTATCCATAAAGTTTTGCGGGTGATGCAGAAGTATATTCAAAAAATAGTAAGCCATTTCAAATCCTTTGTAGGCCATGTCCGAAGGCTTTGCCCTGTACAATTTAAAATATTTTTGTACCAATATATCATTGAAGGATTTCTCTTCAGCATCATAATGAGGACTAGTATACAGTATTGGAAAATCTGCATAAGCATCTTTTTTTGTAAAGCTTTTAAAGCCGTCCCAGTTCGGCATGCCAATCAAAAAGAGCGGATGTTTTTTTTGTATCGGATAGCAGGCATCTGCAAGCTTTTGGGCGAATGTCTCATTTAAACTTGCGCCGATTATCACGGTAGAAGACAAGGTATCAATCCTGCGGAGGAGAGCCCAGGATGAAATAGAACTATCCAGGGCAATCGTTTTTATATTTAAAATTGGTTTGCCGTCTACGCTGTTTATTTCTTTAAAATAATTTTCAATCCTGTCGTCTCCCTTTTTCTTAACGAGGTATATTTTATCTGTGCCATGCTTTTGCAGGAGATAACTAAATATACCCTCGCAATGAGCTTTTAATGTAGAATTGACAATTAACAAATCCGGGTTGTCTGTAATGCCGCCATCATTTGGATAAGTAGCGGATACAAATGGTATTTTTTTCTCCACGGAAAAATTAGCGAGTTCCTGGTAATCGGGTTCTTTCACGCTCCCAATAATGAGATCCATACTATCAAGTACCCCGTTTTTTATCAGCCATGATATTGGTCTTCTGAAACCTTTCGAGTCAAAAATAAATGCTTCCGCTTTTTTGCCATTCAGCAATAATGTGTCAAAAGCTATTTGGGCGCCCTGTACAAATTCTACGGCGGGCATTATAAATTTAGGAATGGAATTACCTGCAGAAACATCATTATTGTCAAATAATGAATCAAGATACATGGGAGCAAATACGGCAACCTTAAAAACTTTTGTATCGTAAGAAACAAAATTGTTTTGTGCAAATAAGTTTTGCACTCCCGCAATGAATACGATTGCAATAAGTAAGAAAATATTTTTTTTCATTCTGGAATTTATGTGTGAAATGCAAGGCTCTACATTGTCGGCTGGTGTATTACTAACTATTTCAATTTTACTTTCTATTGACTATTGCTTATTGCCAATTGCATCATTCCCATTCTATAGTTGCGGGTGGCTTGCTGCTGATATCATACACCACCCTGTTTATCCCTTTTACGTTATTTATTATTTCGTTCGAAACATAAGCAAGAAAATCGTAGGGGAGATGCGCCCAATCAGCCGTCATACCGTCTACAGAAGTTACCGCCCGCAATGCGATGGTAAATTCATACGTTCTTTCGTCTCCCATTACGCCTACACTTTTTACAGGTAGCAAGATGGCACCGGCCTGCCAAACAGTTGCATACAAATCATATTTTATCAAAGCATCTGTATAAATCGCATCTGCCTGTTGCAACAATTGTACCTTTTCTTCTGTTACTTCTCCTAAAATTCTTATCGCCAGGCCAGGCCCGGGAAAAGGATGCCTGTTGAGAAGTGCCGCAGGAATGCCAAGTTCAGCCCCAACCTTTCTTACTTCGTCTTTAAATAAGGAACGAAGAGGCTCGATCAATTTTAATTTCATGTATGCAGGAAGGCCGCCAACATTGTGGTGCGATTTAATAGTAACCGATGGCCCGTGTACAGACACTGATTCTATCACATCAGGATAAATTGTTCCCTGCCCTAAAAAATCTATGCCTTCAATCTTATGCGCTTCCTGGTCAAAAATTTCAATAAAACATTTACCTATAGCTTTTCTTTTTTCTTCCGGCTCCGGTTTGCCTGCAAGCTTTGCATAAAAGTGATCCCTGGCATCAACACCTTTAATGTTTAGGCCGATGCTTTTGCAAGACTCAAGTACCTGCTCAAATTCATTTTTTCTTAATACACCGTTATCTACAAAAATGCCATAAAGATTTTTACCAATCGCCCGATGAATGAGCGTTGCAGCCACGGTTGAATCAACTCCTCCGCTTAAACCCATGACCACTTTTTTATCTCCAATTATTTGTTTGATTTCTGCAATCGTATCATTAATAAAGTGCGCTGGTGTCCAGTCTTGTTTGCAACCACATACAGTTACTAAAAAATTTTTAATTATTTTTTTGCCTTCAGTTGAATGGTACACTTCCGGGTGAAACTGGAGGCCATAAATTTTAGCAAAACTATTTTCACTTCTGAAAGCCGCGACTGGTATGGAATGCGTGAGAGCAGTGAGCGAGAAATTTTCAGGAAGCTTTGTAATAGTATCGCTATGACTCATCCATACATCGGTGTCATTTTTTACATCTTTCAATAACTCATCAGCTTTTTGTACCTGGAGCTTTGCTCTTCCGTACTCACGCTTATCGCTTTTTTCAACAACCCCACCATAAAGCTTTGCGGTAAGCTGGGCGCCGTAGCAAATGCCTAACACCGGTAATTTTTCAGCCAAAGTTTTTATATCAACAGATGGCGCATTTTCTTCATTTACAGAGAAAGGGGAACCGGAAAGAATGATACCTTTCAAGTCTTCGGTAAAAACAATTTCTTTATTAAATGGAATAATTTCACAATACACATTTGCTTCCCGAACGGCCCTGGCAATCAGTTGTGTGTATTGTGAGCCAAAGTCGAGGATCAGAATTTTTTCTGTCATTTGCTGCGAAGGTAAAAAGTTTATCGAAGGTTTGT
>JBDTSD010000214.1:0-7119 GCA_039931355.1 Ginsengibacter sp. | reverse complement strand
ATTGACTATTGACTATTGACTATTGACTATTGACTATTGACCATTGATCTATTCACAGTAGCCTCATCCGGTACGCATTCATCGCTGTATTGCCCAATTTTTTTATAAGCTGGTAATTTACAAATAGCCCCACTACTGCTCCAATACCCGGAATAAGTTGCGCCATTTTTGCAAGGTCAATGTGGTCCCTGTATTCCTGTTGAAAATTATACCAGTCAAAAGAATGGATGTCATCAGGCAGGTCTGCTGAGTTCTTTTGCCAATCTTCGATTTTGGAGAAAATTTGTTGTCGGTATTTTTGGCTGCTAAAAGCCAGTTGAAAAATGTAGAGGATATACAGCCGTTCTTTATAATCTTTCACGTCAAAGCCATACATCGAAGCAATATCAAAAAGCAACTTTATTTTTATTCCAAGCAATACAGGGAAATCAACAAAGCCAAGAAGAATTCCGCCCGCGCCGGTAACGCCGCCTTCAATAGCCGCCGTCTTTTTATAATTATTTATTTTTTTCAAAACAGCATACTCTGTTTCTTCTATAGAACGAAAATTATTTTTTTTTGGAACTGTATATTTTGCCCCAAACAAAACTGCACGCACCATTTGCTTTATAGTTGCAGTAATAGCGTTGTGAACTTTTTGAGGAATAATACCATTAAGTTTATCCTGTAGCAATTTGGATAACTTTCCGGCAACAGACGGGCGCCGGCACATCTTTCTTTGCCATGCTTTTAATTCAGAATCAATCTTTGTTTGATAAGGAAGTTCCATTATTGAATATTATCTTAGTGCAGTTTGTTTGCAGCAAATCCATCTCTGATGTTGTCTTTTAATTTTTAACCCCGGAAACTCTTATCTGTACACTGTAATAATCTGCGATTTGTTGGTATTAAATTGAGGCCATGTCAGGCTTCTTATTGATATAAATTATGAGAATCTTTTTACAAATTTAACTCTTAACCTAATCTAAAATCTTGCACATGAAATTGAAACTCCTGGTACTGTGGCTTATGCTTATTACGAGTATGCCATTGGCAGTCTTTAGCCAAACAAAAACCATCACTGGAAAAATAACTAACGAGCAGGGGGAACCGGTTCCACTAGCAACTGTTCAGCAAAAAGGTACGGCTACGGCTGTTACGACAAGCGATGATGGAACCTTTACGATCTCGGTGGCAGGCTCAAATCCGTCGCTGATTGTATCATCTGTTAACTACAGCCCATATGAAATTCGTGTAGGAGGCCGCTCGTCCTTCAACATAGTATTACAGAGTACAGCTGGTAAACTATCTGAAGTTGTGGTTACCGCCTTGGGAATCACGAGGCAAAAAAAGTCTTTGGGATATGCCGCTCAAAGTGTAGATGCCAAACAGATTACTGAATCACATCAAAGTAATTTATTGAATGCTTTGCAGGGTAAAGTAGCAGGCGTCACCATCACGAGTGCTGGTGGTGGCCCGGGTCAGAGTGCAAGCATTCTTATCAGAGGCGTAAACTCATTAAATTTAGGTACCGAGCCGTTATTTGTAATTGACGGAATTCCTATTGATAATACTACTTCATCACAAGGTACAAGTGGCGGTTTGCCTGCTTCAATGGGTAATAGGGCCGGAGATATAAACCCTGAAGACATAGAAAGCGTGAATATATTACGTGGCGGTGCAGCAACTGCATTGTATGGTTTACGCGGCGCTAATGGGGTAGTGGTTATAACTACTAAATCTGCAAAGTCCGGAGCCTTTAAAGTAACGAGTAATACAACTTATGGACTAGATGAGGTAAATAAATTTCCAGATGTACAAAGCAGGTTTACGCAAGGCTATAAAGGCGAGTATGACGCTGCATCCTTCTGGCCGGAATGGGGGCCGACAGTTGCCCAGGGAATATCCCTTGATCCTACCCATCCCGCAAAACTTTATAATCAATACAAAAATGCTTATAAAACGGGCGACCAGTTTCGGCAAGGAATAAGCTTATCAGGCGGAACTGATAAAGCATCTCTATCATCCTCTCTTTCTTATTTCAGGCAAAATGGTACCATACCATTTACCTGGTTCCAGGATATTTCAGCAAGAGTAAATGGAAAATTGAAATTCAGCGATAAATTCAGCATGGGTACTTCGCTGTACTATATCAATACGGACGGCAACTTTTATGATGCTAACCGCTTTAATGAAAATCTTTCTTACTGGTCTCCGAGATGGGATGTGAGGGATTACTTGAAGCCCGATGGCACACAAAAAACCTATGGCAATAACAACGCCTGGTATTCTACTGCAACCAGTAAGTTTCGTTCTAATGTGGACAGGCTTATAGGAAGTGTTGATTTTAGTTATAGTCCTTTTAAATGGATGACTGCCACGTACAGGTTGGGAATGGATTATTACTCTGATGCCCGTACCGCCACGGCCCCCGGTCCAAAAGGTGTACCTGGTGAAATTACCGGCGCAGATGATAACGGACTAGGTTTTGTGGGAGAATACAGGAGAAGTTATCGCCAGGTAAATTCAAACCTCATGCTAACTCTCGATCACGACTGGACGAGTAAATTCAAAACAACACTTAGGGTGGGACATGATTTGCTCGACCGAAATATTAATGAAACAGCAGCAACAGGAAGCGAGCTTTCAGTTTATAACTTATATACTTTAGATAATACCAAAGTACAGGTAGTAGGGCAGAATAAATTACAATACCGTATCATTGGAGCTTATGGTGAATTCACTGCTGCATACGATAATTATCTATTTCTCACGTTAACCGGACGTAACGACTGGACTTCCTCTCTTGAAGGGAATAACCGCTCCTTCTTTTATCCATCAGCAAGCCTTAGCTATGCTTTTTCTGATATGCTAAAAATGCCTTCATGGTTAACAAATGGAAAATTAAGAACGTCTTTAGCGCAGATAGGCAAAGATGCTAATCCTTACAGTACAAGTGTTGTTTATATACCAGCAGGTTCTCCCATAAACAATGTAAGCTTGTGGTCGCGTAGTAATTCAGCAGGTATACAAACTTTAAAACCAGAGTTGACTACAACTTTTGAAGTAGGAACGGACTTAAATTTTATTGATAACAGGATAGGACTAAATTTTACCTGGTATGAGTCAAACAGTAAGAACCTGATTACAGATGTTTCTACGGCTGCAACTACCGGCTTTACAACTATTACCCTTAATAGTGGAAATATAAAAAATAAGGGTGTAGAAGTTACGCTTCACGGCGAGCCGGTAAGAAGCAAAGATTTCTCCTGGAATGTAACGGTGAATTATTCTTCAAACCGTAATAAGGTAATTTCAGTTTATCCGGGCCTTACACAATATACTGCTGGTTCGTCATTCGGTTATGGTGGCTCAAGCCCATCATTTATTATAAGGCCAGGCCAGGCGGTAGGTGATATTTATGGAACACACTGGGCACGCTATTATGGAACAAAAACACCGGACCCGCTAAACATTGACAGAAGTCTTCCAATAATTATCGGTGCAGATGGTTTTCCTGTAAGGGCAGACGGCTCTGATCAAAAGATTCTTGGAAATTCATTCCCGAAATGGATTGGCAGTATAAATAATTCTATATCCTTTAAAAACTTTGGATTATCATTTCTTATTGATACAAGGCAAGGCTTAAAAAAATACAACCAGCTTGACAATTTTATGTCTGCATTTGGTATAGCGAAGTACACAGAGAACAGGGACCAAACCATAGTTTTTCCCGGGGTACATGCAGACGGAACACCTAATACTACTCCCGTTTATCTTGGCCAGGCAATAGGACCTGATGGCGTTGATTATGGAGATGGTTATTATAGACGAATATACAGGGGTGTTACAGAGAATTTTGTCCAGGATGCTTCATGGGTAAGATTGCGCACATTAAGTCTTTCATATAATTTTCCTTCGCAAATACTAAAAGGTAAATTTATTTCTGCCGCAAATCTGAGTATTACGGGTAACAACTTATGGCTATCCACCGATTACAATGGTTTTGACCCGGAGGCAAGCGATGCTGTAACCGGCGACCTGACTTCCAGTTCGCAAGCTGGGTTTACTTATCCTCAACTAAGAAGTTTTTTAATTTCTTTAAACGTAACCTTCTAAAACAAAATCATGAAAAAATATTCAATCTACATAGGAGTGCTGCTGCTAATAGTTTTTACCGGCAGCTGTAAAAAATATCTTGACATAAATAAAAATCCCAATGCAGCAGATGAGCCGCCTATAGCGGGTTTACTGGCCAATACAACAAACCTGACGGCCTATAATGTTTTTAACATCAGTAATTATACATCTTACTTTGTGCAATACCTCGCTTCTCCCAGTGAAAGCAGCTCAAAGGATACCTATCAGCAAACTGATCCAAGTTCCGTATGGGGCGGTGTATATAATGTGCTTACTGATCTTTATGATATGCGGCGGTTTGCACAGGAAAAAGGTTTAAATGCTTATAGCGGTGTTGCTGATATTCTTACATCCTGCAACCTGAGCATGGCGACTAATCTATGGGGTGATATGCCCTATTCGGAGGCCTTCATTGGCGTTAATAATCTTGTTCCCAAATTTGATGATCAAAAGGCTCTTTATGATACATGCCTTGCGCTATTGGACAGGGGCGTAATCAAATTACAACAGCCTGATGCGAAGGGCGAACTGGACAAGGCCAGCGACTTCATTCATGGTGGCAGCGCAGATGCATGGATTAAAACTGCATATACTTTAAAAGCGAGGCTGCTAAACGAGGTTTCAAAAACGAGTCAATATAATGCTGCAAATGTATTAGGAGCTATCGGTAAAGCATACACGTCAAATAATGATGATGCGCAAATAACTCAGTTTACCAGTCGAAACCCATGGGCGCAGGCAGCACGAAATAATAAAAATCTATTATTGGATGCATGGCTTTCTTCTTATTTTGTAAATGCCGCCAATGGAAATACGTATGGCGTATTCGATCCGCGTTTGCCTCAAATCACAGATACAACTATGTTTTTAGATTATCGCGGTACGCCTAATGGTGCAGGATACCAGGGTGTAAGAAATACAGATCATGCCCAGTCTTACATTGATGTGGGCAAGTGGTATTCAAGTGATAACTCTCCTTTGCAAATCGTAACAAATGCCGAATGCCGGTTTATAGAAGCAGAGGCTGCTTTCAGGGCCAGCGACCCTGCAAGGGCTTATGCAGCCTATATAAATGGTATTACGGTAAGTATGCAAAAGCTAAATGTGCCCGCAGATTCCATTGCCAAATATTTAGCAAATCCCGCAGTGTCAGTAGGCTCTGCTGCCCTTACTCTAAAACTCATCATGAAAGAAAAATATGTGGCTTGCTTTCTTATGCCCGTTACGTGGGATGATATGAGGCGCTTTGATTACAACTATCAGAATTTTGTATTACCTGTAAATGTTACCCTCACCACTTTTATCCGCAGCCTTGATTATCCAAGTACTGAGATATCGAGGAATGGTGCTAATGTTCCAAGTGTGCAAAGAACTGATCACTTGTGGTGGGATCAATAATTTAAAAATTTATTCAATAAAAAAACCGTCTTGAAATGACGGTTTTTTTTTGTTCCATTTTAGAGAACTAAATTATTATTAGCCAATTGTCTCCATAAGGATAATTAAACACTGCATCATTCTCATTAGCTTCATCTTTCATTTTTAGCAGCTTTCTTTTTAATACCTCCCTGTTTTTTTCAAGTTCAATTTTAGATTTCCTTAATTCCTCTTTCATCTCTTTCATATTTATTTCTTTTAGCTTTTGCATGGATTGGCGAAATTCTTTACTGTTTAATTCTTTCCTGGCCTTCTCCATTCCAGTATTAATTTCCACTTTGATTTTATCAAAGTCAACTTTATCAAGAGAATTCTTTACATCCACATTTATCTTTTTCCAGTCAATGCTCTTTAGCGAAGCATCTATATCTTTTTGCATTTTTTCAAAATTAATTTCCTTCAATGCAAGCTCTACTGATTTTGAAATCTGGTCGAAATCAATTTTAGATAATGCAAGGTCCACTTCTGCCATTATCTTATTCATATCTATATCTATTTTGATATTGCCTGTTTGTGGTATTGTGTCCATTAGCCTGATCACTTCTGCTTTTGCATTTGTATCAGCATGTTTTGATAAAGGATAACGAAATGCCATTGAAATAAAAACTATTCCGGCAACAACAAGTAATCTGCGGTAGGGGAAGGAAATTAAAACGAATGATTTCATAACATTGATTTTTAGTTTACGAATAATATCGTATATCAAATATACGATTCAGTTCGTATATAGTTACATTTTCATAATATTTTTTTAAAAAATATTTCTAGCCTGCTTCTTCCCATTAGTTTCACTCTTTTATTGCGACATTTATACTTTAGATTAAAAGAAGTTTTTTAAGCAGAAAACAGGTAAAGAAATTTAAAAAAATCTGTTTTAGTAAATAGGTAAACATGAAAAAATTATTTGTTGTTGTATTGCTGGCTCTTTGTATTAATGCCTATTCGCAGGATGATGGGAGAGAGAACGACAATGTGAAAAAGGGTTTTAAAAAAGAAAAATTATTTACTGGTGGCAGCGTAAGCGCAGGTTTTTCAAGTTATTCCACTGTTCTTGGTATTGCTCCGCAATTCGGATACAGCCTGACTGATTGGCTCGATGCAGGCGTTACTTTAAATCTTAATTATACTTCACAAAGAGATTACAATTATGGTGGGGATAAGCTTCGTCAAACTGTTTATGGACCCGGCGCATTTGTACGATTATTTCCCGTGAAATTTCTATTTGCATCTGCACAATATGAGTATAATATTATTCACCTGAAATATGTACCCGCTCCCAATAGTGGCTATACGCCTGATAAATACAACCTCAATGCCAATAGCCTTTTGATCGGCGGCGGTTATGCAGGCGGAAAAGAAAAAGGCAACAACACCTACTATTATATTTCTGTTTCGTGGGATATTTATGGCGATAAAAATTCGCCCTATATTGATGGCTACGGAAGAAGCAACCCCATCATTCGCGCCGGTTATAACATTGGACTTTTCCAGGGTCGCCGGAGATATTAGGGAAATGGGTATTGAGTTAATTGGCCTAATAGGTCAATAAGTCAATGGTCAATA
>JBDTSD010000213.1:0-7143 GCA_039931355.1 Ginsengibacter sp. | reverse complement strand
ATCGCCATGCTCAGCAGCGGCCATCATCAAGCGTAGTTTGTTTATGTTTTCGTGTTCATTGTAAATGGTGCCGTTTTTTCTTTCGGAGTAACCCCGCCCAATCTCATTCCCAATTTCGGGGTTTAAATACATGGCGAGCGTTCTTATTTTATTGTCTTTGGTAAGCGTAAAAGAGCGGTGCAAATACATATCAGCCTTCACGCCTGTTATTTTGTGAACGCCTTTGAGTTCGTCCCAGGTATCTACTGTAACAGCATTATTATCACTTGGATCTTTTGCATACTCAAATGCATCGGGATAAGCCCCCTTCATAGTTTTGATAGAATAATAATCAAGTTGGTCGTGCCAGGCCATAGCCTGCCTTAGATAAGCAGAATTGCTGGTGCCCTCATCAAAAGGTTTTGTTGTTACAGGATTGTAAAATTTAAAATCACTGGTCATAAGTTTTGCCATAGCAGTAGTGTCGCCACTTACCATTGCTTTAGTAAAATTTTCGACCACAGTTATAGCCGGATGGTCTATAAAAATTGTTCCGTTTGCCTTTTTTTGGCCAAAGCCGATGATGGGAACCACCATAAAAAAACCAATTATTAAATTTTTCATTTTTTGTATCGGTGTTTATAGTGCTGATGCCGCACTTTTAAATTAAGTTATTTGTTTAAAAATTCTACATTGCCTCCGCAGTCCGTAAACCTTAAACGCTTTTAAAACCTTATGGGTTTATAGGCTCCATGTCACAATGATTCAGCGTTTCTTTCACGGCAATAAATGCAATACCCAATTCCTCTTGCGCCAAAGCACTATCGTAAACGATGGCAGCTTCTGCAAGCGGCTCTTCGTGGTTTAGCATCCGCGAAATATCAGAAACGGTATAACTCTCATTGGCCACTATATAATTTTTACCATGGATGTCCTTTGTTGTTGCTGCCTGGTAAATGGCTTCCGCAACATCTCGTACATCTATCATTGAGAAAGCCACATCATTTGCATACAGCATCTCCACGAAAGGATTAGGCGCCAGTTTATTTTTAAACAAGTATAGCATCCCGCCGGAAGTAGAATCAGTCCTGTTGGAAAGACTGTTACCAATTACAAATACGGGTGAGACAGAAGTAATTTCAAATGACAGATCAGGATGTTCATTAGTAAATTTTCTTACTTCCTGGTCGGCTAAGAATTTTGCCTGCGCATACGGATGATCCTGATCACTCATGTAAGGTGTATCCTGTTCTGTAAAAATATGATCGCTGGAATAGGTTGCCGGGTTCATCGGGAAAGAAGTATTCCATGCGGCAACGGATGCAATGAACACTACTTTTTTAAGGCCTCCTGATTTTGAAATTATCTCTAAAAAATTTCGTGTACCCTGTACCGTTGGCTCAAACAATTCAGTTTGTGGATCTTTTACATCCAGTATAAATGGCGTGCCTCCATGAACAAGAATATCACAACCTTTTACAAAATCCCCCACCATTTTCATATCGCGCATATCTAAGGCGCACACTTCAAGATTTTTAGAATTGGTAAGCGCAAGCAGATGTTCATATTTGCTCTTATTATTTATATCTGTGGAAGAAACTTTTACTGTAAAATTTTCTTCGAGAAAAATTTTGGTGACATAACTGCCAATGAAACCCGAGCCGCCAATGATTCCAACTGTTTGCATGATTTTTATTTTTATTTGAGAATATTTTTCTGAAGTGATTTAACGTCATTCAGCTTTGAGTGCTTCCATGTCTATTTCTATTAGCTGCCCTGGTAATGCCAATCCTTTTACTTCGAGCCAGGTACCCGTTGGAAATTGTTTTTTGTAAATGCCATTGCGAAAGCCCAGTACTTTTTCAAGTCCTGCCATATCCGTTGTGTAAATGTTTTCTGCATATACATCATCAAAAGTGCAATTGTAATGAGCAAGTATTTTTTCAAGATCACTGTAACAATTTTTCATCTGCTGTTCCAAATTACCTTCCGCTATCAACACTCCTTTTTCATCCATACTAACGGCTCCGGATATTTTAATATGGTTGCCGATTTTTACGGCATGTGTGTAGCCATATTCTTTTTCTACCTCCGGGCGAAAAATATAATAGTCGGGTTTTTCATTTGTTGCAATGGTATCTTTTGCAGGAGCAGATGGTGCTTGTGTTGACGTCTGGTCGCAGCTTATAGTAACCGTGCATAGTATAATTATGATCGTAACAAATGAAAATTTATTGGAAAAATTGAACTGTTTTTTCATTGATTGGTTTTCTTATTATTTAAAAAAATTGAAGTCCGACTCGTTTCTTCATCCCCTGCCAGCTCACTTACTTTTTACCAGCAACTTCCCGTGAATATTGAAAAGCCTCCCTGATCTTACCATTCACTAACCTGTAATCTTCATGTAATAGGTGATGCACTTTTTTCCCGTCCTTGTAGTTATCAGCTTCATCTATCCACTGAAATACCCACTCATCACCCTTGTCTTTATTATCAATGGCTAAAGCGCTTATGTACGACAGTTGAATGTTTGAGATAGTATTCCGCCAACTCTTAATCATGGCTATCACTGAGTCTCTTGGATTGTCATATTCTGTACCGTCGGCAAAAACAACATGAACAGAATCGGCAAAGTAGGATTCCATATTATCGGTTTTGCCATCAGCAAAATCATGATTAAAATCCATAACGGTTTTAATGTTTTGGGTGTTTCCGATTACAGGCGTTCCCTCATAAGAGAACTTATAGGGAAGGTCAACTTTATTTTCCGGGGCCTTGGTTTCAGTTGATTCAGTTGTATCAGCTGTCTTACTTTCGCCATTGTTGCAACCGAACAGAAAGACAACAAACGCGGGAAAAAATAATTTTTTCATTGTTTTTATTTTTTACTGTTTAAAAAGATTTTCCATGATTCGTGTTCTCACGAACCATTCAATATTTGTTATTCATTTTGTGATTACACGAACCGGGAATTTGATTCATTTTACTACTGATTAAAAATCATTCTTCTACCGCTCCCACCATAAACGACACGCCACCTGTGGCAAAATTCGCCAGGTCGCCGGCGGTGGCTTGCCCTTCGGGAGAACCCATAGTCGCCTGTAAGGCTTCAGCAGTTGTAAACCAAAATTCCGCCATGCGATAATAGGCTAAATGCCCGCCATCAGGGGCGCTGATGAATTTTGTAAGTTCAACTTTGTCATGCCCTTTCATTGTTAAGGCAAGTGGAATATGCGTATCCGCATAATATGCTTCAAAAGCTTCCACGTCAGTTGGGTGACCGTAAAGCACTGTTAGTTTTACCATGAAATTTAATTTTTAATGTTTGAAAAACGGCAGCTAAAACTCGTTGCTTTAGCTATTTGTATTAGATCAGAAAGACAGTTCGGCGGAAATAATAACAGGCTCAATTACCGTGTGCCTGGCTTTCACCTGGTCATGAGCCGGATCATTAATAACTGATGCAAGTTTTTCCACATCATCTGTTTCTATGATTAACACTACGGAATTAGGATCATCCATATCCTGGAAGCTTCTGAAGCCCGATGATACAGGAGCAAATAAGTCGAGCCTGTCCTGGTGTCCTGCAAGCCACGCGTTGATGTCGCCTACTTTGTGGCGACCGATGATTGTTGGCATAATGTATTTTTTTAAGTTTTTATAATTTGTTTAATCGCTTTATTCCTGCGCTTTTGAAAAATCACCATATATATACTCTCTTACTATTTTGCCGTCATTATTAAAATCATCAAACATTACCATTTGCACTTTTACGACCTTACCGGTTTTCTTTGATTTGCCGGTCCATGTCCACCATGATTGTACCACTTTAGAATCATCTTTTTTGTATTGCAAATAATCGGGATATCCAACTGGTATTTGTTTGATGTCAGTGAAATGCTCGAAATCTCCCTTCCATGATTTAATTGCATCGTCTATCGCAATAAATTTTTCCAACCCTGATATCCACCATTTAGCAGTATCTGCATAATAACCTTTAATGGAAGCCCAGTCTTGTGAATCGTAAGCTTTGTTACTGTTATTTACCACATCAATGTATGGATGCTTGATGTAGATAGTTCCGTTTTCTTCCTGTTGGCAAAAAGCAGTCAATCCCAAAAAGAATAGAGCTGCCGTTACAAAAATTTTTTTCATTTTTTTAGTTTTATTTTCTTACTCGTTTGGCTTTTCAGAAAAATGCCCCTGCAGGAAATGCCTGTGCAGAGCAGGCCCGTTTTTTAAGTGATGACCGGGACACTTTTTATTTCCCTAATCAAATAAACAAATCACTTATTGGGGTTTTAGCGAATTCATTAATCCTCCAACATCATAAAAGTCATCACCAGATATTATTTTATGATTGTCATTGAAATCATAAGTGCCATAAAATTTTACACTTACCTCTTTGCCAGACGTAGGCGTACCATGCCATGTGCCGTAATACCTTACACTTCCATCAGGCTTTTGCGTAGCTGAATCTACACCAGGTAAAAATTGCGCATCCGATAAATGGAGGTTGCTATTATTATCCATTATATTTTTAATGGATTCCTCCCAATGTGCCTTAGTGGTGATTGTATCGCCATAAACTGGAGATAACCAAACGGCACTATCAGCAATTGTTGCCGCCCATGCATTCACATCTTCCTTTTCAAAAGCGCCAATCTGTGTTTTAAGGGTGGCCAGGTTAGCCTCATACAAGGCGTTCATGTCATCGCTTTGTTGGGAAGCTGTGTTGTCTTTTTGGTCTGGCTGGCTGCAACCGACAGCCATAATTGTAATGATTACTACAGCTAATACTTTTTTCATTTTTTTGGTTTTAATTTTTCTTACTCGTTTGGCTTTTCAGAAAAACGCCCCTGCAAGAAATACTTGTGCAGGACAAGCCTGTTTTTTAAAGTGATGGCTGGGCTTCACTTTTAGATAGATTAAATACTGTTAAGCGTTTTATACTCCGGTAGTATTTATGAGCAGAAAATTTTAGCTTCCGGGAGTACGATAATTAACAGACATGTCTTTTGCCTTATCAATTTCTTCGGGGTCTATTAAAACGGTGGTTGAAATAGACACCAGGCCTGAGGCATTTATAGTTAATGCAATAGCTGCTGCGGTTGCAGTATCCGGCAATGAACTTATTGCATATACATCATGCTCGCCGAAAGAATAATAAAAACAATCCAGCTTGCCGCCAAGGGCGTTTATCATGTCTTCAACGGCCTGTTTTCTGCTGGTACCACCTGCTTTAAGCAGGCCCTTTACACCTTCTGCATTGTAAGATGCTTTGATTAAATACTTTGTCATATTACCTGGTTTTTTGGTTTTATTCATATGCCATTCCTACTTGTATTGCAGGCAAGTAGCAACGCCCCCGCAATAAATGCCTTTGCAGGACAGGCCCGTTTTTTTAAGTGATAGCTGGCTTCACTTTTTAATTCATTTTATTTATATCACATTGGCGAACTCAGGTCTGTCCGGTGTTTTACTACCATAGACTCAAATGATTTTTGTGTGCCATTGAATTTTTTTATCCACGCCTTAAAATCTTCTTTCGGGAAAGCAGCTTTAAATAATTTGGGCCATTCAGCATTGGGATCCGGCTCAAACGAAGCCCACCCTGAATGGCTTTTCTGATCTACCGCATTAAAGGCAGTTTCAATATCCGTCCACGAAGCCGGGTTACGATAAACAAAATGATATTCGCCGGTGTGGTTGCCGGTGAGGACTTCATAAATGTCCACCGGCCCTTCGCCTGTGTGAAATTGCTTGTCGTGTTGTGCAAGGCCTTGTTCAAAGGCATCACGATCGGTTGGTATGGGATGGAGGACTATAACCGTAGTCTTATTTTTCTTAGGCGCAGTTTGCTGGGCACTAAGTAGTACGGGCGTGAGTAACGTAAATAACACTAATAACTTTTTCATGATTTTATATTTATTGTTTTAAAAACGATTTCGTCCCCCCATAAATGCCTTCACGGGCAGGCCCGTTTTTTATAATGGTAGCTGGTCTCCATTTTTTTTAAAAAAATTGTTATAACTAAAGCCTGGGAATTGCTTTATAATAAAGAAATAGTGAAACCCAAAGAAGGTGTTGAATAAAGAAAATTTTGCCATAATTTTTAAATATGAATATTAAAAATTTGTTAGGTGGTGGCGTTTTTCTTTCGATAGCTTTTGCTGTATGCAGTAGTTTTTCCTGGATGGATAAAAGGTTATTAAACCTTACAAATAATTAGTGTAGCCCCTGTATTCCTTTTGCAGAACCTACCTGCGAACAGGCTGCGAACAGGCAGGCTCAGAAAAGGAATTAAAAGCACACCCACAAACAATTTATAGAATTGATCTGCGATGTGAATCTTTTTATGCCGTAACCTGGTTCAACGTAAAACGGGCGGGCAAAAAATCCACATCGAGATCCTCTATTGCTGATTGATTGCTGTAAACAACCCTCGGCGTATTCTCCGGTTCTTTATTGTTTAAAAGCAACATCATGTCAGATATCTTATAGCTTTCACTTGCCAAATAATAATTTTTACCATGCCTGCCTGGAAGCGTCGCTGCTTTAAAAATGGCCTGCGCAACATCCCGTACATCTACAAGAGCAAACTCAACATTTTCCTTATAAAGCATTTCGACAAATGGGTTAGGAGCGATATTATTCTTAATCAAATATTGCATACCTACAGACGTAGAGTCTGTTCTGTTTGATAACGCATTGCCGGCTACAAACACAGGGTAAACATTTACTATCTCGAAATTTAAATCAGCATGATTTCCTATAAATTCTCTCACCGCCTGGTCAGCATGATATTTCGCCTGGGCGTAAGGGTGATTTGTTTCGTCAATGAATGGTGTATCTTTTTCTGTATAAAGATGATCCTCTCTTTGATTATTTGCAGCCATGGGAAATGCAGTGTTATAAGCAGCGACAGACGCAACAAAAACAACTTTCTTTACGGTGGAAGATTCGCTTACGACATTTAAAAAGTTCTCAGTGCCTTTGATCGTTGGGTCAAACAAATCTTTCTGCGGATCAGCAACGTCAAGCTGAAAAGGCGTGCCGCAATGAACAAGAATTTCGCAACCTTCCGCAAATTCCTTCAAAGCATTAACATCTTCTGTGTTTAAAGATTGCATTTCAAGATTTGCAGCATTCTTCAATCTTCGA
>JBDTSD010000212.1:0-7147 GCA_039931355.1 Ginsengibacter sp. | reverse complement strand
AAAAGAATTTTCAGAGCAAGAAGATTTTGGAGAAAGTATAGAAGGTCATAATCCTGAAACATCATTTACAGAAATTATAGGGAAAGAAGAGCCGCCGCAACAGGAAGATGATAGACCTCAGGAAGTTAGTCAAGATGCCGATGAAGGTATAGCAATCCCGGGAGTTGAGATACCAGGTAACGCAGTAACCGATGAGGGTGCTATTGCATTTGAACCTTTGCATACGGTTGATTATTTTGCATCCCAGGGAATAAAAATTACTGATGAAGTATTTACTAATGATAAACTCGGCACGCAAATGAAAAGCTTTACCGAATGGCTTAGAAGTATGAAGAAGCTTCATCCTGGCCATCTGCCGCAGCAAAGTTCATTAGCTGAACACATAATTCAAAGCGCGGCAGAAACGTCTAATATTGATACGGAGGTACTTACAGAAGCAATGGCAGAAGTACTGATAAAGCAGAACAAGCGTGAAAAAGCCATTGAAATGTATAACAAATTAAGTTTGATTAATCCTGCTAAAAGCGCTTACTTTGCAGCCAAAATTGAAAGTATAAAATCAACCTGACATGTTAATTGTTTTTGGAATCATCATTATCGTTGCCTCTATAATTTTGGGGCTTATCATCCTTATTCAAAATCCAAAGGGTGGCGGCCTTTCTTCCTCTTTTGGTGGCTTGGGAAACCAGCTTATGGGCGTAAAGCAAACAACGGATGTACTAGAAAAAGGTACATGGTTATTTGCAGCTATCATCGGTTTTTTATGCATCACCTCAGCCCTATTCATTCCAAAGACTGGTGGCAATTCCACCCAGGATAATTTGATTAACGAAGCTCCTGTTGGCTCGCCAACTCAGCCACAAAATAGTACACCAATGCCGGGAACTGTGCAACCGCAGACGAATCCTAAGGACTCCTAAGTAATAATTATTTATAAAAATCTAATGCCTTTTGGCATACAATAATTAAAACCCTGTCTCAAAAGCCAGGGTTTTATATTTTTTATTGAGATGATTTTTAATTCAGGAAATTGTATAAATTATCTCCTTCTCACGAATAAAATACATTGTAGCCTTTTAAATACGGAAGATGAAAATTAGAAAAATTATATTCCTTTTGCTTGGCCTGTTTATAATAATTGCAGGATATTGTGCATGGGAATTGTTTGGTCCAACCGTTACTGCTCCTGAAAGTAAATTCTTTTATATACATACGGGCTCAGGGTATTTACAGGTAAAAAATGATCTTAAGAAAGAGCACATTGTAGAGGGCGATTTCTGGTTCGAGAATGTTGCAAAATATGCAGGCTACGATAAGAATGTAAAGCCCGGAAAATACAAGATCAGCAAAGGTATGAGCATTGTGAATCTTGTGAGAATGTTGCGTGCCGGAAGGCAGGAGCCGGTAAACCTCGTAATCACCAAACTGAGAACGAAGGACGACCTTGCCAGGAAAATCGGTAATGGTTTTGAAACAGACTCTCTCAATGTAATTAATTTTTTAAATAATAATGATTCTTTGCTTCAGTTTGATATAGATACCAACAGCATGATGACAATTGTAATTCCAAACACGTACACCTTTACCTGGAATACAAGCCTGGAAAAGATCTTAAAAACATTATACACAGAAGAAAAAAAATTCTGGAATAACAAGCGGGTGCAGGAAGCAGAAAGGATAGCGCTATCTCCCAAAGAGGTTTACACGCTTGCATCTATTGTAGAAGAAGAAACCAACAAGCAAGGTGACAAAGGTAAAATAGCAAGTGTATATCTGAATAGAAAGCGTAAAGGCATGAGGCTTGCAGCGGACCCGACAATAAAGTTCGCAATGAAGAATTTTGAATTAAAAAGAATTTATACAAAGTACCTCAGCTACCCTTCTCCATACAATACCTATTTGAATGCGGGGCTGCCACCGGGGCCAATTTGCACGCCTTCTATTAAAACGATTGATGCCGTTTTAAATATGCCCGAAACAAATTATTTATTTTTTGTCGCACGATCTGACTTTTCAGGTTATTCCGATTTCGCGACGACTTATTCAGAACATTTGATTTATGCAAAAGCCTACCAGCAGGCGTTGGATAGTTTGATACAGGCGAAACAGGAAAATCAATAGATTTTTAATGGCATCTAACATATTAAAAAATGCATTTTTGCAAAATATGTTTTCAACCAATTAAGCTTTGATAAAACTTGCACGAATATTTTTAAACATACATCCTGTTGATTACTTAAAAAGAAAAAGTAAACATTGGGTGCCACCTGGCTTTCATGGATTTTCAGTATATGAAGTGATAAAAAGTTTCATGAAGGGTTTTAGCATTCCCCATCTTACGGAAAGAGCCTCCGCTATTTCCTATAATTTTATTATGTCGGTGCCGCCCACTTGTCTTTTTCTTTTTACACTTATTCCAAATCTTCCCTTTATTTCAAAGCGTACGCTTAAAATCCAACTACACAGTTTAATTATGGATGTCATTCCTGCACACACTTACAACAAGAGTGTAATACAGTTTGTGGATGAAATAATTAACGGATCTAAAATCGGGCTGATCTCTTTTACATTTTTAATTTCTCTTTTCTTTGCTTCTAATGCGGTCATGGGATTAATGCGATCTTTTAATAAAGACTACATAGGCTTTAAAAAAATAAAGGGTCTTAAGAAAAGATGGAATGCAATAAAATTAACAATGCTGCTTTTTAGCTTGCTTTTAATGTTCCTCGTGCTGCTTCTTGTTCAGAATAATATTTTAAATATGCTCGGGATAAAAGATGAAACAACTAAAGAACTTATACTTTACGCTAAATGGATTCTTATGATTGTGCTGATATTTTATACATACGGTTTCATTTATAAATACGCTCCGTCTACATTTAAAAGATGGAAGCTTGTGTCCCCCGGAGCAGTTATAGCTACATTTCTCAGCATCATTGCTACCATTGGTTTTTCTTCATTTGTAAATAGTTTCGGTCGTTATAATATATTGTACGGTTCCATCGGCACTATCATGGTAATTATGATTATGATATTTATAAATTCCCTTGCCGTACTTATCGGCTTTGAGTTTAACCTTAGCATCAATACATTGAAAACTATTGAAGAAAGCGGTGAGAGTGAAAAGGAACTTCAGGAACGGGCAGACAAAAAAGTCTGATCCTTTTCTTTGCTATAATTCATAGTGAGTGTAAATAGAGAGAAAGAGAGAGTCAAGTTTCAAATAACTACCAGATTATCTTTAGCCACAGGTCCGTTTGGTCATATCAATTACTATGTTGTTGCTGTAGTCATTGACTAATCTCGTTGTATATTTTCGGGCTATTTTTCAGGCTTAAGACCGTTTTTGTGCTTTGCCTAAATCAAAGTAATTTTGCCACGCTTTTTTAATAAAAAATTTACTGAAAATATGGCGTACGATTTAATAGTATTAGGAAGCGGACCGGGTGGTTATCCGGCTGCAATAAGGGCATCTCAATTAGGAAAAAAAGTTGCGATAGTAGAGCGTGAAAGCCTTGGTGGTATATGCCTTAACTGGGGTTGTATCCCAACAAAAGCTTTATTGAAAAGTGCGCAGGTGTACGAATACGCCAAACACGCAGCAGACTACGGCATAGAGATAAATGATCCAAAACAAAACTTTGGAAATGTAATTAAAAGAAGCCGGGGCGTAGCCGATAAAATGAACAAAGGCGTAACTTTTTTAATGAAAAAGAATAAGATAGATGTTGTAATGGGAACCGGCAAATTAATTGCGCCGGGCAAACTTGAGGTGACTGGCACTGATGATAAAAAGCAAGTACTCGAAGCAAAAAATATAGTGATTGCTACCGGCGCAAGAGCAAGGGAATTACCTGCATTAAAAATTGATGGTAAAAAAATAGTTGGATATAGGGATGCAATGAATTTGCCTGAACAACCTAAATCCATGATAGTTGTGGGTTCCGGCGCTATAGGTACTGAGTTCGCATATTTCTATAATAGCATGGGCACAAAAGTTACCATCGTTGAATTTTTACCAAGAATAGTCCCTGTTGAGGATGAAGATATTTCAAAAGAACTTGAAAAGAATTTCAAAAAGCAGGGCATTATTATAATGGTGAATAGTGAAGTAATGAGTGTAGACATAAGTGGTGATGGCGTAAAAGCAAAAGTGAAAACAGCGGATGGAGAAGTAACGCTTGATGCCGACATCCTTTTAAGCGCTGTTGGTATTACGGCTAATTTGGAAAATATTGGCCTTGAAGAACTGGGTATTAAAACCGATAAAGGAAGAATAATTGTAGACGCCAATCAACAGACTAATATTCCAGGAATCTATGCGATAGGCGATTGTACACCCAACCAGGCGTTGGCTCACAAGGCTACAAAGGAAGGGATCAATGCCGCAGAACATCTTTCAGGAGAAAAGCCTGAACCTATAGATTATGTGAACGTACCAGGTTGTACTTATTGTTCGCCTGAAATAGCTTCTGTTGGTCTTACTGAAAAAGCGGCTAAGGATGCGGGTTATGAAGTAAAGGTTGGTAAATTTCCCTTCATTGCGAGCGGCAAAGCTACCGCAGCGGGAAGCACTGAAGGCTTTGTAAAAATTATTTATGATACTAAATATGGTGAACTTTTAGGGTGCCACATGATAGGTAATAATGTAACAGAGTTGATTGCGGAAGTAGTTACCGCCCGCAAGCTGGAAACAACAGGCCATGAAATTCTCAATGCTATTCATCCTCACCCAACCATGAGTGAAGCTGTGAAAGAGGCTACAGCAGTGGCTTACGGGGAAGCAACAGATATATAACCCCTGACCCCTGAAGGGGAACTCGTTGGTCAGTTGCTTATACTCGCCTTTTCACTTTGCGGAATATTAATGGGTAATACTTGTTTTTATTTGTAAGAAAAAATTCTATTTCCCAATTATTATCTATAAATAATTTTGATATTTTAGAAACGGGAATTTTATTTTTAATTCCATCAGAAACGTGTTGCCCATGTATAATATTTACGTCGTACATCAAACATCAGACATCGTACATGCATTAAACTTATGCCCATAAAACACCTACTCTGGCACCGCCACCGCCTCTTCTCCATACATCTGGTCTTTAAATTTTAAAGAAGGTGATGGAATAAATTCACCAAGCCCGAGGCTATTCCATTTTTCATCAACAGAGGCTATAGTTTTATTATCTGCCACGATAATGTTTGGCCAGTCGCGATAAAAATCATCAAATTCTTTGGTTTTATTAGTGCCATCGAAGCCAATACAGGCCGTGTATTTTGTATCGTCAACTATGTTTTTTTTCTTAATAACAAAATGATCGCGGCGGGGATCGAGGTTGTTACAAAAACGCCACAGCGAGGTAGTGAGATCCATTGCATTTACTGTGTGCTCAACATACAAGATCACCTTTACTCCCGCAATATCATCCATTTTGCAAATGGCACTATGGAGTTCTTTCACATGATTTCTTCTATCTTTTTTTACAGAAATTATTATGCATGGAATTTCATCTTTAAGCAAAGAAATATTTACTCCATTTACCTCAGGGAAATTTTGATGAATTGTTTCTTTAATCAGTTGAGGAATATGTTTTGATCCCCTGCCAAAATTTATTTCCCGGTGATAGTTTTCATCCAGTTCTTCTTCATACTTGTAAGTGCCGTCTATACACATCTTTCCTCCAAACCCCATCTTACTGCAACTGTGATCAAGCACATCCATTGGCCCTTGCGAAAAATAAATATCTGTAGCAGGATTTAAGTTTTTAAAGACATCCTTTGCCAAACTCTTATAATCGGTGAGCATAAACGTTCCTTGCTCGCCTCCCCTGTTCGGGCGGGCTCCTTTGTCCGAATGGGCTCCCTTGGAGGAGGGGTTGGGGAAGGCCGTCAATACCAATATTTTATTAAACATCATTTGCCCCGCACCCCACATGGCATTCATTACCTTCTGCCCTTGCCCAGCATAGTCTTTTTGGATCTTTGCAATTACAAGATTATGAAATACGCCCTCCACCGGCATTTCCATATCGAGTATTTCAGGTACCATTGTCATTTTCATTGGCGCTAAAAAAATTCTTTCAGTAGCTTTCCCCAACCAGGCATCTTCCTGTGGCGGTATGCCGACTATCGTTGCCGGGTACACGGCGTTTTTTTTGTGCGTAATTGCTGTAATGTGAAACCGTGGATACCAGTCTGGTAAGGAGTAATAGCCGGTGTGGTCACCGAACGGTCCTTCCCAAATCATTTCATCATCAGGATCAACATAGCCTTCAATTACAAAATCTGCATCTGCAGGAACTTCTACACCAGGCTGTGAGATGCATTTTACCAGCTCAACCTTCTTCTTTCGCAGGAAACCGGCCAGCATATATTCGTCAACATTTTCCGGTAGTGGCGCCGTGGCAGAGTAAGCGTAAACAGGATCGCCACCAAGACTAACAGCTACGGGCATGCGCTTATTTAGTTTTTTATATTCATTGAAATGTTTTGCTGAAACTTTATGTTTGTGCCAATGCATACCGGTAAGCTTTGGGCCGAACACCTGCATACGGTACATTCCTACATTTCGTGAATTATTATTTGGATCTTTTGTATGTATTACAGGAAGCGTAACAAAGGGCCCTCCGTCTTTTGGCCAACAGGTTATAACCGGGAGCTTTGTAATATCAGGATCATCCATAATGACCTGCTGGCACTCCCCTCTTCTGTTGACAACTTTAGGCATCCAACTTGCAAATTGACCAAGCTTCGGCAGCATTTTTAGTTTGTCTAAAATATTTTCTTTAGGAGAAGAAAGTAATTGAAAAAGATTTTCAATATCGTGAGCTACATCATTTAAATTCTTCACGCCAAGCGCAATGCACATTCGTGTTGCACTTCCGTAAGCATTCATTAATACCGGAAAATCGTAACCGGTATTTTCAAAAAGCAATGCCTTACCACCATTGTTATTTTTACTTATCCTGTCAGTTATCTCAGCGATTTCCAGGTGAGGATTTACGTAACTTTTAATTCTTACTAATTCTCCCTTCTTCTCTAAAACATCTATGAATTCCTGTAGATTATTATATGCCATAAGATGGCAAAGGTAGGTTGTGAAGATGATAAGTTAAGTGAAACCGGCACAGTCAAAAATTTAAAAAGT
>JBDTSD010000211.1:0-7189 GCA_039931355.1 Ginsengibacter sp. | reverse complement strand
GAAAATAATGCGCTGCCTGAAACTTCACGAACAGCAATCATTAATCTTTTCATTACAGTTACTTTTTGGTTTGCACTGGCCATTCTTATCGTTGCATTTCTCAGTGCTTTTATTCCCTGGATATTTTTTCTTTTAAATAAAAAAAATAATAGAAGCGGCCTGAAAATAAAAGTGGCAGAAAAAGATAGCAAGCCCGATGATAACCAAAAGGTGCAAATTGAAATTGCCAATATAATGAGGCCTTTGTTTGGCTATGTACGCCTGCGGCTTTTTTATGACGGTCAAAATATTTCTCCAAAATTTTCGCCTGTTTCTGCCGAAACAAAAAAGAGATTTTTTTCAACACACATTCAAGGTTTCTATAAATGGCCACTCCGGCACATAAAAGAATACGATATCAATAACAGCATTATTTATTTTGAAGATTTTTTTCAGTTCTTTTCTTTCGCATTACAATTTCCCGTAAGCAGTAATTTTTTCGCACATCCGCCGCGTCTTGAAACAAATAATTTCGTAGCACGCCCCAAAAAAACAGAAGATACCAACACAAGAATTGAAGAGATGAGAAAAGTAGAAGGCGAATTTCTTAACTATAAAAATTTCGAAAACAACGATGATGTAAGAAGAATTGTCTGGAAGATTTACGCAAAGAATAAAGAGCTTGTGGTTCGTATTCCTGAAACGAATGATCCTTATGCATCGCACATTTATTTCTACGCATCCTTTCATAATGCATTAAGCAATGATGTTTACGAGGAATTTAACACGATATTCCTGGATTATTTTAAAGCCGTTACATGGAACAGTTATGAACAGTTGAGCAGGCAAAATGCTTACATAAAGTTTATTCCTGATCAGCAAACGAAAACTTACTATTCAGATGATCCCCTACAAAAAATAAAATATTTTGTCAGCACAGCGCATTGGCAAAAGCAAAATGACCTGCTGCAATATTTTAATAAACAAAATGCTTCAGTGCTTTGTATATCATCATTCAGTAATGGATTGCAGGTTGAAGAAATAATTGAAAAAGCTGGTAAAGAGCTGGTGATTGTTTTTGTGCAACTAACAAATAGCTTTGAAAAAATTAAGATTAATACCTGGCTGCAATGGCTTTTTATAAAGCCGGAAAAAAACAGTACAGACAAATTAAAACTTGTGTTCAATCTCTCCCCTTTAAAAAGAAAGATGCTAGACAATGAAAAAAGAGTAATGGATTTATTGCATAAAAGTGAATGTGAAGTGTTAGTAATTTGAAATGTTTGAGATTAGGTGCCTGGCCACTGGATTGGCCTGACACCTTAAACAGTCGGCTTCTATAAAAGAAAGACTTTATAAAAAATTGAAACAAGTTAAAAACGATATTGTCCCTCTCCGCTTGCGGAGAGAGCCTGTCCCGATTTATCGGGAGGTTGGGGTGAGGCTCCTTCTCTTAATAATCCCTTCTGTTATTGTAGGAGGTTACATCCTTTGGCATCTTAACGAATATTATTCCGTGCTGGAAAATCAATGGATAACTGAAACTATTTTTTTATCAACAGGCCTTATTGCAGGAACTATTTTTTATAATTTCCGCTTCAGGTTTATCACTACCGTACTGCCTTTGCTTTTGCTGTTATTCATCATTGGCAAAATAGTAAGTAACATTTTTACGGGCGAGTTCACTGCATTTTATGCGATCACTAAATTTTATATTTTCTCCTTTTTATTCCTTGTCGGTTGGTTTGCAGGCTGGGGCTTCACAAGATTGCGATTGTTTCCCGTGGTCCTTTCTGCTTTGCTGATGTTGATACAAATAATAGTTGTGAGCAATACGACAGATGTTACCTCGCGTAAATTAATCGCCGCTTTTGCGCCCGTGCTTTTATTTGCCTTCTACATTATTTACACCGCAGAACTTGTAAGGAATATGAATAAAGATGAACCAAATTTAACCTGGTTCATATCGAAAAAATTAATTGGTTTCGGCATTGTTGCAGGCATTGTTCTCTTGCTGATCTTTTCATTTTTCAAAAAAGATTTTAAGGCGATAGAAAAGCAATACGGCGGCGGTGCACCCAAACAGGAAGGCAATGCTGAAAGCCTTACCAAAGAAAATAAAGATGGTACTGTTAGTAATAAAAAAGAAATGGGTCTTAGCGGCGGAAGAAAATCTACCAAGGAACTTGTGTTCATTGCGAAGCTCGATAATTATTTTCCCAACTCTGAAATGCCCAACCCGCTTTATTTTACGTACGACTACTATACAAAGTTTGATACGGTTACACAAACATTAGAAGTGGATAGCATGATGCCATCGAATGATCTATTCCAACCTGACCCGTCAAAAATTCCATTGTATTTTACGCAAACCGACTCTTCTGTAATTGATAGCGCAAAAGGATTTTTAAAAAGAAAAGTAGTAAGCACAGAAGTATATAAAGCATTGCTTTCACCCAAAGAATTTTTAGCGCCCAGCACCGCATTTTTTTGCCAGCCCATTGCAGTCGAAAAAGAATACAAGCAACAATTTAAAAGTGCTTACCGGGCAAAAATGTATGTGAGCGATCTGAACAGCGCCTATTTTGTTTACAACCCTGCGGGCAACAAAGAGCTCGAAGATTTTCAAAAACAACGCTTTGATGAATTAAGGAAAGTTGGCAGTTGGAGCAACGAAGATTCAGCATTCATGCGCTATTACACCTTCATTCCCAAAGGGGATGATTTTGATTCGATACGAACGCTCGCACATGAGATTACTAAAAATGCACACACGCCAATCGATAAGATAATTGCGATACGAGATTATTTTTTGAGCAAAGATGAAACAGGGCAGCCTCTATTTAAATACACAGATAATCCAGGCGTTCCCGGCTTGCCAAGTGCCAGCAAGCTCAATTACTTCTTATTTGAAAATCGAAAAGGTTATTGTGCCTATTATGCAGGAGCTACCTTGTTTCTATTAAGAGCCTTAGGATTACCAACACGAGTAGCGACAGGTTTTTTAACTGTGGATAGAAGTGACAAGAACAAAGGCTGGTATTGGTTTTACGATGACCAGGCACATGCCTGGACGCAGGTATATTTTCCCGGGTATGGATGGATTGATTTTGATACCACTATTCCCAGCACGGAGCAACAACAATCTCCCGCCCCTGATGGCACACCACCTGTAACAGTGCAAACTGCTTTGTTTGTAACCAATGGAAAAGTAACAGCAGTTGACACGGTAAAAAAACGGGTAGAGATGTCCGTTAGTCAAATGATTTACCACGATAAAACATTTGAATTAAAACAGCCGGTTGAAATGGATATGGATGTATCACTGGCAACAATCAGCAGGGACAGCGGGCAGGTTTCTTTAAGTGATTTAAAAGAGGGAAATCAAATAACTGCCTTATCATTCTCAGAGCAGTTTAAAAATATTTCGCTTAAAGACAGTAATGATTACAAAGAAATATTTGCAAAGATTCCGAAACCTGCACCGATAGATGAAATAAAAATCATAGACACCACGCAGGAAAAGCAGGCAATAAACCCAATAAAAAAACAACAACCACTAAGCATTGCAAAAATGATATGGATTGGCACTGGCATAATTCTATTGCTGGTTATACTCATCTTCAGCGTACCATGGCTTATTTTTAAATGGCTTGATCTAAAAGCAAAAAGAGCCAAAGCATTTAAACAAAATGCTTATTATAGTTATATGGCATCAACTTATTACCTCAATCAAATGGGTTACGCAAGAGATGAGATGCCACCGGCACAATATGCAAAAGAGACAATTGATCCGCAGTTTGGAACAAACTTTTTGACTTTTATGAATGTCTATCTTAAAACAAAATATTCCAATGAACCCTTAACAACATCTGAGCAAAATATTGTTGAATCGTTCTACAAACCATTCAAGAAAAAAGTAAAAGAACAAATTGCTTTTAAAGAACGTTTTTCTAAATTTTTAAACTTTTACAGGACGATAAATTTTTATTCAAAACCAAAAATATAATTGATGGAAACGGTGAACACTGACACAGCCTTACAAAATATACAGCGGCTTACTGATAATATTGAAACGGTAATAAAAGGCAAGCGCAACCAGATAAAATTTGTGTTGACTGCTTTGCTTGCCAAAGGTCATATACTTATGGAAGACAATCCGGGAACCGGTAAGACAGTAATGGCAAAGACGCTTGCACAAAGCATTTCAGGGGAAAGAGGAACTGGCGCTGTGAACTTCAAGCGCATACAGTTTACACCTGACCTGTTACCAATGGACCTTATTGGTTCTCATATTTTTGATGATATACAAAAGGAATTTATTTTCAAAAAAGGGCCACTCTTTTGCAACGTATTGTTGGCTGATGAGATCAACCGTGCTTCACCAAAAGTACAATCCGCCTTACTGGAATGCATGGCGGAAAACCAGATAACGATGGGCGAAATTACTTATAAGCTGAGTGATCTTTTCTTTACGATCGCAACACAAAATCCGGTGGAAATGGAAGGAACCTATCCCCTTCCCGCTGCGCAACTCGACAGATTTTTTATTAAGATAGTTTTCGGTTATGTAGATGAAGAAACGGAACTGGAAATTTATAAAAATTATTTAGGCATTAATGACAGCCTGCTGCATATAAAGCAGGTGTTGGGCATTGATGAATTGTTGCACCTGCAGCAGCAGAGTGAAGATGTATTTGTTCATGAAGAAATAATTAAATCTGTAAGAAATATTGTATGGGCGACTCGCAGGCATCCTGACATTGTATTAGCAGCTTCAACAAGAAGCGGTATTATATTTTTAAAATGCCTCAAGGCTTATGCGTTGGTAAATGGGCGCACCTACGTGATAGAAGATGACGTAAATGATCTTTCACAACCAGTTTTGAATCATCGCCTGATTTACAGGAATAAAGATGCAAAGGCAAATACACTCAATAGTATCACGCTCGCTGAAATGGACAGGCTTTCAAAACTGAAAATTAACTGAGTTTTAATGTTGCATCGTTTGAAATATAGGCCTCACCCCAACCCCTCTCCCCGAGGGGAGAGGGAAAAGACTGAAAGAAAAGTCTTCTTTTGGGCGATATTAATTTTTGTTTTCGCAGGCATGATTTCTTCAAAAAATCTTTTAGCACAAAACAATGCTGCACGCTATGAGATAGATGCTAAGCGGGTTGACGTAAATTTTTATGATAAGGATGCTTTGCCAAGAAGCCGTGAATTCATAAGGCTTGACAGCACTTATTATGTTGGCTGGTATTATGAAGGCATGTATAAATTCGACAGGGCTGCAGATTATTTAGGCTATAGAAATTGTATTCCTTCCTTGAGAAAATCACTTTCACTTTTTGAAAGAAATTATAAAAATAATATTAAAGAAGTTTTTACAGCGGGCAGCTACAGCATGGCGCAGGTAGATGCCATACAAATGTGCAATGCCTTATATGATTCTTATTCCAATATTGAGCAACCCGATTCTGCAATGTGGTTGCTCGAAAAAGTAAAAAGCTGGAATACAGGAAATGATTTTATGGAGTATCATATTAAGGCAGCATGGACAATACACCGCAACCGATATTACCTTCACAAATATGCCTTCTTAAAAAATTCCGTGGCAGAGAATGAAGAACTTGCTTTGAATCATTTATATGCTGCACTGGCACAACGTGATGGCACAGCAATTTTTTATCTTGCCATAATTCATAACTATTTGTTGAATATAGATTCGACTACTTTTTATTATAATATTTTAAAACAAATAGGCGGCTTCTCTTATAATAATTATGCGCATTTTCAAAATACGATTGGCAATTTTGCCGAAGCTATAGCCAATTTCGAAAATGAAAAATATGCCTTTGATAAAAGACTGATCGAATCCTATTATTTTCTGCCGACGTTATATATCAACAGCGGGAAAAGTAAAAAAGCCATTGATGAAACAAATGGCATCATTGCTCAAATGGGTTCCACGCCTGGCTTTGGCTGGTATAATATTGCCCTCGCAAGAAGTTATTTGTATAACGGCCAACTGGATAGTTGTGAAAAAGCTATTAATAAAGCAGCACAATTTAAAGAGCTCCACATAGGCACCACATTAGGACAGGCACAATATAATTTTGCGGTGAATGTGATAAAATTATTATTGGCTAAAAATAAAATTGAACGCATAAAATTTCTCAACAAAGGATGGTGGTATTCATTGGGCGATCTGTCATCAATTGGTGCACTCAGCGGCGAGGCCTTTCTTTTAAAATTTGCCCTTGTAAGTGAGATTGCTGAAAATCCTGAAAGGCAACAGGTGATCTATAATTTATTTACGAGTGAAAATGTTATTGGCTTTGATGAAATATTAAACCTGATGAAAAACATAAGCCCGCAATATTTTGAAACGGTTTATAAAGAAAAAGCTGCCAGCGAAAAGCGGCCTAACATTGTTCGCTACATGCAGCTCTTTGCCGGCGAGTTTGAATATGAGAATGGAAAGCATGCAGAAAGCCAACAGAACTTTCAAAATATTTTATACAACACGATTCTCGATACGGCGCATGAAAAATTATTTTTAGCCAGGCTGTACGAAAGCCTTGCCAGGAGCTACGCTTATGATAATGAAAAAGAGAATTTACAGGCGATGGTATATAATTATTTCAAAGAGTATCCACAATTAATTCCTTTCAGTGGCTTTAAAGTTAAGATGTATCTCAACGCACCCAATGCTGAAAATGCAATGACAAAAAAGATAATTAATGAACTAAAAAGTTGTGCCATTAATTGGGTTGATGAGCCGGATAATACAACTGCAAGAGTGTACTTAAGTTTTAGCGCCACTAAAAATAAGTATTCAGTTGACTACTCTGTAGTAGATGCGAGTGGCAAAATAATTGTTGCTCCGCAAAAAATGTATTTCAAAAAAGTGGAGGGAGTCGGGAAGGAGCTGGCGATGCGAATATTTGGCGTAGGCGGGGCAGTGGAGTTGGAATGAAAACATCTGAATTACTTAGACAAATTGATACGTCAATCCCCACGGCGCTCTTAGATAAAATTATTTATTTCCCGAAATCTATGAATAGCGCAATACATTTCAACAAGAGCTATTTTATTATAGCTGTTCTCATATTCCTCGTTGAAATATTTATTGCACTTTATGTTCACGACAATTTCATCCGTCCCTATGTCGGTGATTTTTTAGTTGTAATCCTAATCTTCTGCT
>JBDTSD010000210.1:0-7200 GCA_039931355.1 Ginsengibacter sp. | reverse complement strand
GCCATAATAACGCATAATTTCAACCTGGTCATTCCAGCTACCATAGTTAAAAATTTTTTCCATTATATAAAGGGAGGATCTTTCAAAATTTAATTCAGAGAAGTCAATATCCCAAAATGTCTTTTTGATATAGCGGGTATATTCATATTAAAAGCAGAGTATTCTTTTATTTCTTCTTTAACCCAGATAAGAAATTTTCCAGCGCAGAAACCATACTTGGCATTTTAGGTTGAGGTGCGATAATATCAGGGTGAAAACCTGCGGCTATTACCGCTTTGCGGGTGTTATCGCCAAAAGCTCCCATCATTGTTCCGTTCAGTTTAAAGTCCGGGCAATTTTCCACAAAGCTTCTTACGCCAAGCGGCGTGAAAAAACAAATGATGTCGTAATTGTGTTTGGAAACAATCTCCTTTACATCAGTAGAAATAATTTTATATAAAACCGGTATCGCATATTCGCACCCGTTGGAGATAAGCCAGTTAGTGATCTCGCTGTCAAATGATTCTGAACAAGGATAAAGAAAGCTTTCCTGTTCTTTATATTTAGTAATTACATCAAAGAGGTTTTTATTTGTACCATCAGCATAAAAAACTTTCCGCTTGCGGTAAAGAATAAATTTTTGTAGGTATAAAGCGACAGCCTCGGTAATGCAGAAATATTTTGTGTTTTGTGAAACAGTAATCTTTAATTCTTCACAGGTTCTGAAGAAGTGATCAATTGCGTTACGACTGGTGAAAATGATAGCAGAATATGCGATTATTTCAATTTTCTGCCTTCGGAATTCTTTAGCAGAAATTGCTTCAACTCTTATAAAAGGCTCGAAATTTAGGTTCACATTGTATTTTCGTGCCATCTCAAAATAGGGAGATTTGTCGTTATCAGGCTTCGCTTGTGTAATAAGAATGTTCTGAATTTCCTTTATAGTCTTTGATTCGGGTGCAGTTTGTATATCCATTTTGCGAGTCAACGGGTGTTTTGTAAAGTTAGGTTTTTTTGAATGAAACTTAAAGACAATATGTTATGCGCTCGCCTGCACTTTTTTTAGCGTCAATATTTACACTAAATAATCAACGGTTATTTTATAAAGCAGCAGCAGGGGAATAATTTCTGTAGCAGAAATATATATTAAAAAATGGAAGGCATTCATTGGGAAATTATACTCCAATACACCATAGGTTTTCAGGTATCTTGAAAGAAAGAATAACGATACAATGATCAACGATACCGTTGTGACGAGGGGAGCCCAGGCAGGCAATGAAAAGGCAAGTATAATTGTAAAAGGCACAAGCACAATCCCGGCTATCTTATTTACCAGGAATATTATAAAAATGTAGCCATCTACGGTTTGCTGCATACCGCTTAACCATCCAATAAACTTGAGAATGCAATATTTTAAAAAATAAAGAGTACCAATGCATACAATGCAAAAGGGCAAAAGCCATTGCCGGCTAATTAAGTTTTCAGAGTGCGAACTGGATGCGGGGTGATTGGTAAAAAGTAACCAGACAAAAGTGCCTGCCGTTATTGCAAAAAAGATATTTAGAATAAAAGAAGGAAGCTTTGCCTGCAGCAACTGGTCAGTAAGCTGCGTTTGCCTGAGTGATGTATTAAAAAAAACCCGGAAAAGATTATTGAAATAGCCCCGATAAAAAGTTTTAAAAATACCAAGAATCAACACCACTATGCATAAAGAGTAGAATAGAAATTCTTTCCCTGTGAAATTTTTCGTGGCGGCAAATATATATACCGGTTTATCTTTTACATTGATAAATTTATTCGCAAGAAGCAAATCATTTATCGTTGATTGAAAGCTTTTAATCTTTGGCTTTGCGGCGACCAGCAATGTATCACCGGCGGCCGCAACTGAATCGTTAATGTTTATTGAATCTTTAATGTTTAGAAATGAAGAATCAGTTTTTGGAGATATAGTATCGCTCGCGGATTGGGCAAAAATGACCGTTGAATAAAACAGGAATGCAAGTGTTGTAAATAATTTTCGGGAGGTAATCATCAATTTTACTTTCACATTCATTGCATCAAAAATAGTTGATATAACCAAAATGTATTTTGGAAGAATTTCGAATATCAAATTTTACGTCGTTTCTTTTTCCGACGGCATAACTAAGATTTAGCAAACCCAGCTTTGTTTCAAAAGCAAGGCCGACTCCGCCACTTATAAAATTGTTAGAATAATTAGTTGTATTGAAACTCGTCCTGGTAAAACCAACATCAGAGAAGCCAAAGAAGTATGAGTTAATGCCAACCAGATACCTGTATTCGGCAGTGAAAACTGCATATTGATTTGCATAAATACTTTCTTCATCAAAACCCCGAAGCAGCCTGTAGCCACCTATTTGAAACAATTCATTTCTAAAAATCTGCGGTGTTTGAAACCAACCTATACTTGCGGCAGTTTTTAAGGTGCTGCTTTTTGCAACAGGTATGTAATGAGCCAGGGAGGCGATCACCCTTATTCGATAGCTTTTCAGTTTAATGGAGTCGTACAAAGTATTAAAGTCATAGGCAGGGTCGCCGGGATCTTTTAGGTTTGCGATGTCATTATTTTTAGTAACTTTTTTAATTCCAACAGTTCCGGTAATGGTGAAGTCGTTTCCCCTACGTGGATTGAGCCGATAATTAGTATTAATAAAATTATAATTTAAACCGAAGTTGCCGGAGCTTACGTCAATATTTGGCGGCAGTGTCCTTGTGATCAACACGCGATTTGTATCTACGCCACCAGAGAGCAAGTAACTTCTTTCATTTTGATAAAATATTTTACCCGATTGGTTTGCAGATAAAATGTACTGAAGCCCAAGGATTGCATTCAACTGCAGGTAAGATGAATCTCTTTTCAACAGATCGAAAGCAAAGTTAATTCCGAAAGAAGAATTTAAAACATAAGGGTGCTGGTAGCCGATATTAAGCCTTGGTGACTGCGGCTGCAGTTCTTGCCAGTTCAGTAAAATATTTTCTCCGGCGCCCAAAGCATTTTTAAGATCAAGATGCACATCTCCTGTAAACTGTGATTTACCTGTAGCATTGTTTGCTGGTAAAAACCCAACCAGTATATCTATCGCACTGCTTTTTTTCTGCTGCAGGTAAAGGTTTAATACGGAGCCGGTGCCCAGCATGGTGATATCCCACGGCTGTTGCTCCTGCAGGTAAGGAAGCTCCTGTATGCGCTTGCTTACGTCTTTAAACTTAGTGTTATTATAAAGGCTACCATTGCTTACCTCAAGATAATGTTGTAGAAAACCATTTTTTATTTTAGCATTTCCATATACTCTTATGCTATCCACATGATAAAGCGGGCCCTTGTTAACCACCATGCTTCCTTTCAGTTTATCTCTTACAAATTCAATATTATCCAGGTGGACTTCCGCAAAGGGATAACCATTGTCTTCATAATAATTAATTATTTTTTCCTGCTGCACCTTAAGGCGGGTAAAATCCATTTTTACGGTTGGTTTTTTTGCATTCCAACCTGTAGCATTCAATACTTTGGTATCTACACTATCTGTATTTATCTCTGCCCATTTAAATTGCTCCCCAAGGTATAGTTGCGCTGCCGCTGATGTAGAATCATATTTTACCGAATCAACTGAAGCTGCCGGAAACCCTTTGCTTAAAAGGATGTTGCTGATAGAACCCAGGTAAGCAGCCGCTGCTTCTTCATCATCGAAAATTGATTTGAGCCCAAGCTTCTCTATTTTAATGGAACTATCTTTACCAACCTGCAGGTACTGTACTATATATTTTTTTTGGCAAAAAATTTTTATCGAAAACAAAAACATAAGCCCGAAAAGTAAAATGATAAGCCTGCAGAAGTATTTGATGTTGATTGTGGTCATGTTGGTTATTCAAAACTAATTGAAATTCTGAAACCCAACTTTTGGGCTGATCCAGGAATGTAAAAACAAAATCTTTGGCTGGCATTTATATTCATATTCCTTTTTGCAAACAGGCTTGCCATTATTGCAACTTTCATTTTTCTACTTCAGTCGCTTTGAAAACAGAAATGACAGAAGCGCTGAAAAAAGAAATCGTACTTCAACATTCTGCCTTTTTTGATGAACAAGAAATTATTGAAACTATATACTTTGGCGGAGGAACACCCAGCCTGCTAACTAAACGCGAACTGGAAGAATTATTATTTGCTATAAAAAATAATTATAAGGTAAGTTCTTCTGCAGAGATAACACTCGAAGCAAACCCCGATGACATAAATGCTGCAAGCTTAAACGAATGGAAAGGCGCAGGCATTAACAGGCTAAGCATCGGCATCCAGTCTTTCAAAGAAGCAGATTTAATATGGATGAACAGAACGCATAATGCAGAAGAAGCGTTGCATTGTATAGAACTCGCCAGGGCCGCAGGTTTTATAAATTTCTCAATTGATCTTATTTATGGAACGCCGGGCCTTACTGACAAGGAATGGCAAAAAAATGTTCAAACAGTAATAGAGCTTGAGGTGCCACATGTTGCTTGTTATGCGTTAACAGTTGAACCCGGCACAGCCTTACAAAAGATGATTAAAATAAAGAAGAAGATCGATGTAAATACGGATGACCAGGCAAGGCAATTTTTATTGCTTATGAAATGGATGGCTGACGTAGGTTACGAGCATTACGAAATATCAAACTTTGCGAAGCCTGGTCATAGAAGCAGGCATAACAGCAGTTACTGGAAAGGAGCTAAATACCTTGGCATCGGCCCCTCTGCGCATTCTTATACCGGCACTACCAGAAAATGGAACATTGCAAATAATGCACTTTACATTCAATCCATAAAAAATAATGTTATCCCTTTTGAAGAAGAAATACTTACAGAAACGCAACAGCTCAATGAATACATTATGACTTCGCTGCGAACAATAGAAGGATTGGATTTACGATTTGTTGAAGAAAAGTTTTCATTAAAAGAAAAAGAAAGAATAGAAACTGATGGGAAAAATTATATTGCCAAGGGAATGATGAAAAAAAAAGAAAACAAATTGGTGTTGACTAATGAAGGGAAATTATTTGCAGATGGGATTGCCGCAGATTTGTTTGTCACATCTATTGGAAAATAAAAAGTTATATACCAATCACACCAACGTCTTCTCAATCTCCTCAAAGCCTTCTTCTGCCGAAAGATTCTCCCACAAAATTTTGTAGATGGTCTCTGCCACAGGCATTTCAGCTTTTATCTTTTTATTGATAATGTACATGCATTTGCTGGCATTATATCCTTCCGCTACCATGCTCATTTCAAGTTGGGCGGCCTTTACCGAATAACCTTTGCCAATCATATTGCCAAAGGTGCGGTTGCGGCTGTAAAGAGAGTAACAGGTAACCAATAAATCACCCAGGTAAACAGAAGCTGCATAGTTTGTCGTATGCCTTTTTTCATTTTGTGAAGCTGCAATTGTATGATGATCAATAGTGCCTACCTCTACATTTTGTATTCCTGCTTTGCGAAGAAACCCAGCCATTTCATCTGCGCTGTTGGCGATGAGCACACTTAAAAAATTATCACCATATTCCAGGCCATGCGCAATGCCGGCACCGATAGCATAAATGTTCTTTAGCACAGCAGCGAACTGCACACCATAGATGTCGGTATTATGAATCGTGTTTAAATAAGATGTCTTAAAAAAAGCTGAAATGTCTATAGTTTTTTGTTCATCAATACCCGAGAAGGTGAGGTACGATAGTTTTTCGGCAGCCACTTCTTCGGCATGGCAAGGACCAAGCACGGTAAAATAATCCTTCAGCAAAACACCAAATTCATTTTTCAAATATTCATTCAACAATAAATTATTTGAGGGTAATATTCCTTTTACAGCAGATATAATTTTCTTATTCTGAAATATGTTTTTTGGCAAACTACCAAGTACATCTACGGCAAAAGCCGATGGAACGGCAATTATAATGCAATCAACATTATTAATTACTTCCTGCACATCAGTAGTGAGGTGCAGAAGGCTTGTATCGAAATAAGCTGAATTAAGGTAATGAGGATTGTGCCGGCGCTTTTTAAAACTTCCAATTGTGTTATCAGATCTTATCCACCAGTGAATTGAGTTATTGTTATCCGTAAGAATTTTCGCCAGGGCGGTTCCCCAGCTTCCGCTGCCTATTATTCCGAACTTCATAGTAATCCTAATTTTTCTACAGCGATTTGTGCAGCCACCTGGCTGGCATCTTTTTTATTAAATGCTTTTGCTTCTGCTACTACCACGCCATCAATTTTTGCCCCGATAGTAAACAAGCGCCTGCCATTTTCTATTTTTTCTTCTAAAGTTTCAAACTCGAGACTTTTGCCGTTCTTGTTTGCCCATCCGTATAATTTATTCTTTTGATTAATGTCAAGGTTCTCAAGATCCTGCATAAAAAAATGCGGATTAATAATGTGTTGCGTAACCCATCTTTGTGTTTCGCTATATCCTTTATCAAGGTAAACTGCGCCTACAATTGCTTCCAGCGTGTTGCCAAATATCTGTGAGATTTTTAAAGAATTATCAAAGCGGTTATAGAAGGTTATTTTTTTAAGGCCAATCTTTAAAGCAATTTCATTTAACTGGTTCCTGTTTACCATTTTGCTTCTCATTTCAGTTAAGAAGCCTTCCTCTTTATATGGATATCTCATAAATAAATAATGCGCTACCAAAGAGCTTAATACTGCATCGCCAAGAAATTCCAGTCTTTCATTATTTTCATCTGCACCTTCTCTGATAGAACGATGGCTTAAAGCTGTTTTATACAGGTTTAGATTACCAGGCCCAAAACCGAGAACATTCCGTAGCTGTCTCCTGAAATCCCTGTCGGATTTAGAAGAGTACATGTTTCTTAAAAAGTACACTGTGGATATTTAGATGAAATTTTTGCTTAAGGTAAGAATTAAATACCTATTTGATCCTCATAAAGTCAATGATGAAAATACATAAATGCATTTTTTTATTCACATATATTTTTAATACAGGAAGAAAGCTAAAAAGGTAAAAAGAAGGGACTTATTTAATAAACTTAAATATGCAAAACACAGCTACAATAAGGGTGAGCCAGAAAACGAATGACCACAATATCAAAGTGCCTTCCGCTGCAGAAATTCTTTTCACCAGCTTTTTATCAAGTAATGCCGCATCTTCTTTTGTTGCAAAAACATTTTTCATATCATCGCGCCAAAGAGCAATTTCTCTCCTGGAAGCCTCCACTG
>JBDTSD010000209.1:0-7254 GCA_039931355.1 Ginsengibacter sp. | reverse complement strand
AAAACTATCGCCGGCGACCAAATATAAATTCCGGTTAACCGTTCTATAAAAGGCATTTAAGAAGCCTCTCTTCAAACTGAAATTTCTTAAATGTATTTTTGCAAACTAAACTGAGATTATGGAATTCAAACTTACCGAAGAGCAATTGATGATAAGGCAGGCTGCACGCGACTTTGCCATAAATGAATGTCTTCCCGGAGTGATCGAAAGAGATGAGCAACAAAAATTTCCCCGTGAACAAGTTATGAAGCTTGCCGATCTTGGATTTATGGGAATGATGATAAGCCCGGATTATGGTGGTTCCGGACTTGATGCTATAAGCTATGTAATTGCCATGGAAGAGATAAGTAAAATTGATGCAAGCACCAGTGTATGCATGAGCGTTAATAACAGCTTAGTTTGTTTTGGCATAGAAGCTTTTGGCACGGAAGAACAAAAGAAAAAATATCTGACACCATTGGCACAGGGGAAAAAAGATGATGAATTATATATTGGCGCATTTTTACTAAGCGAGCCGGAAGCCGGTAGCGACGCTACTTCGCAAAGAACTACTGCAGAGGAAAAAGATGATCATTACTTAATAAATGGAGTAAAAAATTGGATCACGAACGGCAACTCCGCATCCTGCTATCTTGTTTTTGCACAAACCGATATTAATAAAGGAAGTCGTGGCATCAATGTTTTCATAGTTGAAAAAAGCTGGCCGGGCGTGACAGTTGGCGCGAAAGAAAATAAATTAGGTATTCGTGGAAGTGATACGCACAGCATTTCATTTACTGATGTAAAAGTTCCTAAAGAAAACAGGATTGGCGTAGATGGCTTCGGGTTTAAGTTTGCGATGATGACACTTTCCGGTGGACGTATTGGTATTGCATCGCAGGCGCTAGGATTAGCATCAGGCGCATATGAAAGATCTGTTGCTTATTCTAAAGAAAGAAAAGCATTTGGTAAAGAAATAAGTAATCACCAGATTATACAGTTTAAACTCGCGGACATGGCTACCCGAATTGAAGCTGCAAGATTACTTTGCTTTAGGGCAGCATGGCAAAAAGACAAGGGCGAAGACTATACGGAAAGCGCCGCGATGGCAAAAGTATTTTCCAGCGAAACCGCCATGTGGGTAACAACAGAAGCCGTGCAAATACATGGCGGTTACGGATTTGTAAAGGAATATCACGTAGAAAGAATGATGCGTGATGCCAAGATAACGCAGATATATGAAGGCACCAGCGAGATACAAAGAATCGTGATAAGCAGGGGAATTTTGAAATAACTTTTTTATTGCACGAATTATATCGATCCGATAGCGGATTACACTAATTATTACATGGCAACGAATTCAGCATTTTACAAAAAAATTAATAGCGAATTAAACGATAAGAACGCAACTCTTGTTGCTGTTTCGAAAACAAAACCGGCAGAAGATATAAAAGAGCTATACGATTTAGGGCAGAAAGATTTTGGTGAAAATTATGTGCAAGAATTAACCGAAAAGTATGACCGGCTTCCCAAAGATATCCGGTGGCATTTTATCGGTCATCTTCAGACCAATAAAGTAAAATACATTACTCCTTTTGTATCACTCATACAAAGTGTTGATAGCTTTAAATTATTAAAAGAAATAAACAAGGAGGCAGAAAAAAATAAACGTGTCATTCATTGCTTGCTACAGATGCATATTGCCAAAGAAGAAACAAAATTTGGTTTAGATGATAAGGAATTGGATGAAATAATCGGGAACATTAATCAAAAAGAAAATGATTTAAAAAATATATTTATAGATGGTCTTATGGGAATGGCTTCATTTACTGACCAAACCGAAACAGTAAAGAAAGAATTTCAAAATCTGAAAAATTTATTTGATAAATATTCTTCGATAGAAACTGAAAACTGCCATCTGAAAATCCTCTCAATGGGCATGAGCACGGATTATAAAATGGCCATTGAGGAAGGAAGTAGTATGGTTAGAATTGGGAGTTTGCTTTTTGGAAAAAGAAATGCCTGACAGGGCAAGCAAAAGTATTTTGAATTACAAATGAATATGCTGTGTTTTAAACCAGGTAGCCTGTCTTTTAGCAAAGTGCCTTGTATTCTTCTTTATTTTCTCGATCGCTTTATCAAGCGAAATTTGTCCATCTATATATTCAAATAATTCCCTGTAACCCACTGTCTGCAGTGCGTTGAAGTGCCTGAAAGGATATAAATTTTCCGCTTCCTTCAATAATCCTTGCAGTATCATGTCATCTACTCGTTGGTTTATTCTTTTGTATAAATCGTTTCTTGGCATCTCAAGATTGATCATTTTTATTTCAAATTCTCTTACACTTTTCTTTCCCAATTGAAAATCCAAAATAGAATTGCCGGTTGATAATTTTACCTCCAATGCCCGCATAAGCCGCTGAGGGTTTGCCATTTCGCCGGAGGAAAAATATGAAAGATCTTTTTCCTTAATTTCATCCTGTAGCCATTGCAGGCCTTTCATTTTATAACCTTCAACAATTTCCTTTCGCAAAGCATTACTTACTTCCGGAACGTCATCAAGGCCTTCAGAGAAAGCTTTTATATAAAGGCCGGTGCCTCCCGCCATCACTGCAAAATCATTTGTTTTGAAAATTGCATTCACTGATGCGAGGGCATATTCTTCAAACACCTTCACATTTACTTCATCGTGTATCGAGTGGGAATTAATAAAATAATGATGAACCGAACTTAGTTGTTCCTGCGAAGGTTTGGCTACGCCTATATTCAATTCCCTGTAGCACTGGCGGCTATCAGCGGATATGATTTGCGTATCATATTTTTTAGCAAGATCAATAGCATATGAAGTTTTACCAACTGCCGTGGCGCCGCATACAATAAAGCATGTTTTGTTTTTCATCTAAATAAAGCGGAATAAGTCCTTCTAAACTAAAAGGAGGGGCGGCGAAATTTTTTCAAAAATTTTATATTTCTTCCGGAGTGGTATCCTCTTCTGTGGTTTCATCATCATCGGCTTCCGGGGTTTCACCTTCTTCTTCAAAACCTTCAGGAAGGACAAGGCTGTTAATGTCATATTTTTCTTCTATCTCAGCAAGCTTTTCATTGATAAGGCCTTTGGTACCATACTGGCTTGGGCCAATACCTTCATTACGTATACAGGCTGGATAGGACTGCTTAATATCTTCCTCTTTATTCACATTAATAAGTTCAACCCTGAATGTCCACGTTTTATGAAAGTCGTATACATAAATAAATTTCTGATTGGGATCATGAACTTGTATACCTACCGGTGCTTCTTTCATCAGCAAAGGTTCCACCTTATACTGCTTATCATATTTCTCCAGGGTTATTTCTTTACCGCGTTGCCAGCTGTCGTTACTGCGATAAAATGTAGCACTATGTTTAGTATCAAACTCAAAACTTTTTAAGATCACGTTGTGCAGGTCAAAAAATGTTTGTGTATGCTTCATAACAATGTCCCTGTACACGCTGTCATCGTCTTCCCAATAAACCCTGAATTTTAATATAGCCATGTCACGAAATTAATGCTTAGTCATGAAAAATTTACCATTCAAAAGCACATCATATAATATTGCAGTTTAATTTTTCTGCGTAAGTCCTAATTCCCTTGCTTTATGCAACATAAAGTTGAAGGCAGCTTCATATTCATTAGGTATAATACCATCTAGCATTGCTTCCCTAACTGCGTTTTTGATATCACCCACCATCCTGGACGGTGACAGGTTAAATTCTTTCATTATAATTTCTCCGGTTATCGGGGGCTGCCAGTTTCTTATGCGATCCGTCTCTTCCACTTCTTTTAAACGCTGTGTTACCAGTTCAAAATTGGATAGATATTTTCTCACCTTTACTTTATTTTTTGAGGTGATGTCAGCCCTGCAAAGTATCATCAGGCTATCAATATCATCGCCTGCATCAAAAAGCAAACGGCGGATAGCCGAGTCTGTTATGTTTTCTTTTGTAAGACCGATCGGCCGCAAATGCAATTCAACTATCTTCTTTACATATTTCATTTTATCATTCAATGGTAATTTCAATTGGGCAAATATTTTTGGCACCATTCTTCCGCCAACAACTTCATGCCCGTGAAAGGTCCAGCCATGGCCTTCCTCAAACCTTTTGGTAGCGGGCTTTGCAATGTCATGCAAAATAGCCGCCCATCTTAGCCACAGGTCATTTGTATTCGTTGAAATATTATCCAATACCTGCAGCGTATGGTAAAAATTATCTTTGTGCCCTTTGCCATCAATATATTCCGCACCCGCAAGTGCAACCATTTGAGGAAATATAATCTTCAGTAAGCCGCTTTTGTATAAAAGATCAAAGCCTATGGAAGGCTTTTCAGCAAGAATAATTTTATTAAGCTCATCGGTAATTCTTTCGTCGCTTACTATTTTTATTCTGTGTGCATTACGGGTTATCGCATCAAATGTTTCGGGTAAGATGGAAAAGCCTAATTGAGTTGAAAACCTTATTGCCCGCATCATTCGCAATGGATCGTCAGAAAAAGTTGTGTCCGGAGGCAATGGTGTTTTCAGTATTTTTTTTTCGATATCTTCCAAACCATTTAAAGGATCAATAAGCTTCCCGAAATCATTCTTATTAAGGCTTATTGCCAACGTATTAATTGTAAAGTCTCTTCGTAGCCTGTCCTCATCAAGCGTTCCTGCCATTACTTCAGGCTTGCGGCTGTTTTGATTGTAACTTTCCGTACGGGCACCAACGAATTCAATCTCGAAGTAAGCCCCATCCCAACCCTTCCCCGAAGGGGAAGGAATTAACTTATTAAAGAGTTTATTATCGCTTAATGATAGTTTTATCTGTGCCGTTCCGAAAGTTTTGAAAATACTTATTTGCGGTACAGGATCAAACTTTTGCGCAGTTTGCTTCGCAAGGCTAATGCCATCTCCAACGCATACAATGTCTGCATCTTTAGTAGAGCGCTGCATTATTTTATCCCTTACAAACCCGCCAATTATATACACCGGCATATCAAGGTCTGCCCCTGCTTCAGCAATTTTATTAAAAATAAAAAGTTCTTCCTCAGTACATTCGATATCCATTTTGCAAAAATAAATTATATAAAGTCTGTTCCCAACTGCTATGCTAAAGCTGTGTAATCAATCAAATATATACCACGCTACCAAAACTTTATGCAAGGTTAATTTTGATACTTTTGAATATAATATTCATTATTCCTTACCTGGCATTAATTGATCATGGCATTAATGTTGACCTATATACTTATTCATTTAAAACTGCGTTTCTTTTATAGAAGTATTGACAGATTGACAAGAGAAAAAAACATATGAATAGAGATTATTTTGGAACACCTGAAGATGAAATGGAGTTTATGCCAATGATTTCATTAAACGATGATGGAAGTGAAATCAATGATGACCAGCCTATTCCTGCTGAAATTCCATTATTGCCGCTTAGAAATACAGTTCTTTTTCCCGGTGTAGTAATACCAATAACTGTAGGACGAGATAAAAGTATTAAGGCAGTTACTGACGCTTATAAGACTGACAAATTGATAGGCGTCGTATCGCAAAAAGATAGTGTAGTAGAAGAGCCCGTAGTAAGCGATCTTGTTGACATCGGCACTGTTGCTAAAATTATAAAGCTTATTAAAATGCCGGATGGTGGCACAACAGTTATTATCCAGGGCAGAAAGCGTTTTAAAATTGATGAGATCACCGCTGATGAACCTTACTTTAAAGCTAAGATCACCGTACTGCTTGACGAAGAACTGAAAGACGATAAAGATTTTGATGCAATGGTCTCATCTATCAAAGAACTAGCCGCGCAAATAATTCATCTTTCGCCTAACCTTCCTTCCGAAGCGGCCATTATTTTAAAAAATATTGAAAATCCCGCCTTTCTTATCCATTTTGTAAGCAGTAACCTGAATAGTACGCTTCTTGAAAAGCAAAAACTGCTCGAGATTCATAATATAAAAGCAAGGGCTGAAATACTTTTAAATTTATTACAAACAGAGCTTCAGTATGCTGAATTAAAAAATAAAGTAACCAATAAGACCCGGGCTGAGCTAGACAAACAGCAAAAAGATTATTTTTTACAACAGCAATTGAAGGCCATTAAAGAGGAATTGGGCGGCGACAATGTAGCAGAGGTAAAGGAAATGCAGAAAAAAGCAGAAGGAAAATTATGGCCGGAAGCTGCAAAAGACATGTTCAATAAGGGGGTAGAGAAATTAGAGAGGATGCACCCTTCCACACCCGATTATTCGGTAGTATATAATCATCTTGACCTGATGCTTGACCTTCCGTGGGAGGATTATACAAAGGACCAATATGATTTTAAGAAGGCGAAAAAGATATTGGATCATGACCATTATGGAATGGAAAAAATTAAGCAAAGAATACTTGAATATTTGGCGGTATTGAAACTGAAGGGAGATATGAAAAGCCCTATCTTATGTTTTGTTGGCCCTCCGGGTATCGGTAAAACCTCACTGGGTAAAAGCATTGCAAATGCCATCAATCGCAAGTATGTACGTGTGAGCCTTGGCGGCCTTCATGATGAAAGCGAAATACGCGGCCACCGTAAAACCTATATAGGAGCTATGCCCGGCCGCATACTTCAGTCCATACGAAAAATAAAATCATCAAACCCTGTGATGATATTGGACGAGATAGATAAAGTAGGAAGCGACTTTCGCGGCGATCCATCTTCTGCATTATTGGAAGTGCTTGATCCCGAGCAGAACAATAATTTTTATGACAATTACCTTGAGATGGAGTATGATCTGAGCAAAGTATTGTTTATTGCAACTGCAAATAATTTACAAAATATTCAACCCGCATTGCGCGACAGGCTGGAGATAATTGACCTGAGCGGATATGCGATCGAGGAAAAAATAGAAATTGCAAAGCGCCATCTTTTGCCGAAGCAGAAAGAAGCACATGGCTTAAAGAATGTATCATTTAAAGTAAGTGATGCTGTGCTGGAAAAAATAATAACAGACTTTACCAGGGAAAGTGGTGTGCGTGAACTTGACAGGCAGTTGGCAAATGTGATGCGAAATCTTGCCAGGACGTATGCTGAGAAAGGACAATTAAAACCGACCGTGAGCCTTAAAGATGTGGACAGAATATTGGGAAGATCCAGGTATAACAATGAAATGTATAAAACGGCTAACATGGCGGGAGTCGCTGTTGGCCTTGCATGGACTTATGTTGGCGGAGATATTTTATTCATAGAAACTACCACAAGTGACAACGGAAAAGG
>JBDTSD010000208.1:0-7258 GCA_039931355.1 Ginsengibacter sp. | reverse complement strand
TTTTTCAAAAAGGGAAATCACAGGAAGTAATATTAAGGAAAATATTTGTTTTAGTGATGGTCCAGCATGTATTCCAAAAGCAGCAAGTTCAGTCCCTAAGTCGTCATGGTTTACTAAAGAAAACCAATAAGGTTTTTTCTGAGACTTCAATAAATTAAATAACTTTCAAAAAAACCTTATTGGTTTGGCGCTTTGTGCGTATAATTTACAATGAATAAAAACATCCTTTGGCTTGCAAGCTGGTATCCCAATGCATTAACACCGTACGATGGTGATTTTATTCAACGCCATGCAAGTGCTGTATCAAACTTCCGGGAAATTACCGTTATTCATATAAAAAAAGATGAGGAAGGTATCATTACAAAAGATGTAAAAATTGTATCATCTTCAAAAAAAAATCTACACGAAATAATCGTTTTTTATTACGCTGGAAAGACAAAGCTTCGGTTTTTTAACCGCTTAGTCTCATCCATAAAATATAAAAAAATTTACACGCAGGTTTTAAAAAAATACATTAAAGAAAATGGAAAGCCTGCACTCGTACATGTGCACGTAGCTTTAAAAGCAGGACTATTGGGTTTATATTTAAAAAAGAAAATGAACATCCCGTTTATTGTGACAGAACATTGGTCCGGCTATTTTAAAGAAGCAAAAGTGAATATTTACAACAGCGGTTTTTTGGTGAGGAATTATACCAAAAAAGTATTGTCAAATGCATCTCTACTATTGCCTGTTACACAAAAAATGGGAGAAGTAATTAACAAGACCCTTGCGAAAATTCCTTATGAAGTGGTGCCTAATGTTGTTGATACCACAGTGTTTTATTATGAACCTATTACCAATAAAAAGTTTAGGTTTATTCATGCATCTTCTCTTAACCACTATAAAAACCCGGAGGGAATTATTCGGGCTGTAAAGAACCTGGCAAACGAGGGGTTAGATTTTGAATTTTTATTTATCGGCTGGGTAACGCACGGTCTTATTGCTTTAGCTAACGAACTATCTTTAACCGGCAAATTTATTTTCTTCAGAGATCCCGTTAGTTATGAAGAAGTAGCCGGGGAAATGCAGCAGGCATCATCATTAGTGCTATTCAGCCGGATTGAAAGTTTGCCCTGTGTTTTGCTCGAAGCGCTTTGTTGCGGCCTGCCGGTAATATCTTCAGATGTGGGTGGAATAAGTAAGGTGATCAATAAAACAAATGGTCTGTTGGTAGAAAGCGAAAATGAACCGCAGTTGACAGATGCGATGAAAAAGATGATCTTAAATTTTGACTTATACGACCGTCCCGGTATAGCTAAAAAAGCAAGGGAAGCATTTAATTACGATACGGTAGGCAAACAAATTACTTGCATATATAGCAAAGAATTTGAAAAATAAACAGCAGGATATCTTCAATCAATATCTGAAATTTCTTTCTTTTCATGGCATAGTTCCCTAACGCGTCAAATGCTGCACTGGCTTAGTCCTTTTTCATATCTTCGCCGCCGAATATGAAGAACATAAGAAATTTTTGCATTATTGCACACATTGATCACGGTAAAAGTACACTGGCTGATCGTTTGCTGGAATATACTCACACAATTACTGACCGTGAAATGCAGGCGCAGGTACTTGATGATATGGACCTGGAACGCGAAAAAGGCATTACCATAAAAAGCCATGCGATTCAAATAAATTACAATACTAACGGTGTTGACTATGTGCTGAATCTAATAGACACTCCGGGCCACGTGGATTTCAGCTATGAAGTTAGCCGTGCATTGGCCGCGTGTGAGGGAGCCCTGCTTTTAGTAGATGCTACGCAAGGTATACAGGCGCAGACAATTTCAAATCTCTACCTCGCCATTGACAATGATCTTGAAATAATTCCGGTAATCAATAAGATTGATATGGATGGAGCAATGATCCCGGAAGTTGAGGACCAAATGATAGAATTGATTGGTTGTAAGCAGGAAGATATTTTACATGCAAGCGCCAAAACCGGGATTGGAATCGAGGAGATTTTAGCTGCAATCATCAATCGCATTCCTGCACCAAAAGGCGATTATGCGGCACCGTTACAGGCGCTAATATTTGATAGTGTATTTAATAGCTTTCGTGGTATTATTGTTTATTACCGTGTATTCAATGGTATACTTAGAAAAGGTGAAAGGATTAAATTTTCAAACACGGGTAAAGAATATGAAGCAGATGAAGTTGGGATTTTAAAGATAGGGCTGCTTCCAAAACCGGAAGTAAAAGCAGGAGATGTAGGCTACATTATTACCGGAATCAAGAATGCCAAAGAAGTAAAAGTAGGAGACACCATTACAACAATCGTTAACCCAAGCAAAGAATCTATCAAGGGTTTTGAAGAAGTAAAGCCAATGGTATTCGCCGGTATATTTCCGGTGAATACAGATGAGTTTGAAGAGCTTCGGGATTGTATGGAGAAGCTGCAACTAAATGATGCCTCACTCACCTTTGAGCTGGAAACCTCTCAGGCACTGGGTTTCGGCTTTCGTTGCGGCTTCCTTGGTATGCTCCACATGGAAATAATACAGGAGCGGCTTGAAAGGGAATTTAACCAGACAGTAATTACGACTGTACCCAACGTAAGCTTTATTGCCTACACAACGAAGGGTGAAAAAATAATTGTAAACAACCCTGCACAAATGCCCGAGCCGAGCAGGATTGAAAAAATCGAAGAGCCTTTTATAAAAGCGCAGATCATTACTAAGCCGGAATATATTGGCAACATTATGACGTTGTGTATTGGCAAACGTGGAATGCTTACTAACCAGGGTTACTTAACGCCTACAAGAGTTGAACTGTCTTTTGAGATGCCACTTACTGAAATTGTTTTTGATTTTTATGACAGGCTTAAGAGTGTTACGCGGGGCTATGCATCTTTCGATTATCATCCAATTGGTTACCGTGAAAGTGATATTGTAAAGATGGATATTTTATTGAATGGTGAAAAAGTAGATGCGCTTAGTTCATTGATACATCGCGTACGCTCTCATGAATTTGGCAGAAAACTTTGCGAAAAATTGAAAGACCTTGTTCCCCGCCAGCAATTCCAGATTGCCATACAAGCCGCCATAGGTGCAAAGATTGTAGCACGTGAAAACATAAGCGCTATTCGTAAAGATGTTACAGCAAAATGCTACGGTGGTGATATTAGCCGTAAGAGAAAACTGCTTGAAAAACAAAAAGAAGGAAAGAAAAGAATGAAGCAGATAGGAAATGTAGAGGTGCCGCAGGAAGCATTTTTGGCAGTGTTGAAATTGGATGAGTAGCGTTAGACAAGAAAGCATTTGTTAGTCTTTTTAGGACTGGTCAGTCGGCGAAGGATGCCAACAACAGCCTGGGGAAAATGAATTGTTATAATATCATTCGTTATCATAGATTTTCCTATTTTGGCAAAATGTGGCGAAAAAAGATATTGTACACAATTGTTATTTTTCTGCTCTTGCAAGCAGTAATTCAAAATTCATTTGCACAAGCGCATGCCGCCAGGGATAAGGACTCAATCGCAAATGAATATATTGAGAACTATAAAGAACTGCTCGTTTACAAAATGTCATTAGGCGGCAAGGAGGATGGGTTTGATATAGTGAACACAAGCCGGTACAAAATCAGGTCTAACAATAAAACGAAGTTAAGTGCAGGCATTAACTATCGTTGGCTTGCCGTCAGCCTGACCTTTGCACCAAAGTTTTTCAGCGAGAATGTTGATAACAAAATAAAAGGTGAGACGAAATCTTTCGGCTTTGGATTCAGCTCCAACTTTAATCATATTATTCAAAAAGTAAACTACTCAAGGGTAAAAGGATATTATCTTGATAATACAAATGAATTCGATCCAGCCTGGAAAAATGGAGATCCCTATATACAATTCCCTGGCCTCGTTTTTAGAAGCTTTTCAGGCCAAACGGCTTACAAATTCAATGATAATTTTTCTTTCAATGCCATCAATTCGCAAACAGAAAAACAGTTGAAAAGTGCGGGTACCTTTTTGCCATCTTTATCCTATCAACATTATATCATTAATGATCGAACGCCATTGCCAGGCCAAAACAGTTCACAGAAATCAAAGACATTAGAGGTTGTTTTTTCACCGGGCTATTATTACACTTTTGTCACCTCATCAAATTTGTATGCTTCCGCAGGAATCAATCCTGGTATAGGTTTGAGCCGGACAAAGCTTTTAACGAGAGAGCCATCCGGCAATTCCAGAACTAAATACAACGGGGCTGTTTATCAACTGGAATCCACTTTCATCTTTGGCTATGACACCCGCCGCTTCTTCACGGGCATACAAATGATGCTTGGCGCACATGGTTACGGCCAGTCCGATGCCAACAATGTGGTTCTCCAGGAAAAAAATACAGGCACTTTTTTTATTGGCTACCGCTTCAACGCTCCAAAAAAATTGACTTCCACGATGGAGAAGGCAGAAAAACTGGCTGCTGAAAAAGTCAAGGAGTTAAAAGAACAAATGAAGGAGTAAGTGGCTGGTTGTATAAAAATATCGTTGCATTTTGACCGGAGTTTAGAGGGTGATTTATGTGATGCATTTATTAAACCAGCGTCGAGAATTTATGCCACTTTAGGTGTTTCCCTTTCGCCCCATCCATGGCCGGGTGTCCACCGGACATTCCTTATTCATAATCTATCTACACCGGTAGGGACATCACATGTGATGTCCCTACAACGTGACGGCAATTTCCAAATCATTTTGCCGGCCAGGCTAGAACACTAATTGAAAACCTAAAAATTTACCCTTATTACATCTCGTATGATTGCCTCTCAGCACTTGTAAACGATATCTTATAAGACAATGAATAAAGAAAGAAAACATGTCAGATTATTTTAGCCTGCGCAGCGCCCACAATAGTATACAATAAAATAGTATGATGATTTATGCCAGCCGGGTGCAATATGTGAGACCCGGCTGGCACACCATTATGCCATCGGTAGTGCACCTTTGGTTGCTCAAAAATTACTGCCGATGTTTTTAAGTATTTTCGGTTTATAATATAATCATTTCAACACCAGCATTATGGTAGAAGCACTTGAATGGGGAAGGATGTTTAAAGGAGATCAGTACACCTGGTTCTTCCTTTTTGAGGTGGTATTTCGCACGACGGTTATGTTTGCACTGATGATCCTTTTCTTCAGGCTGAGTGGCAAATCTGAGATAAAGCAACTTAATATTTATGATGTGATCATAATAGTGGGCTTGGGCTCGGCGGCTGGCGATCCAATGTTGTACGATGATGTTCCCCTGCTGAATGCGGTAGCTATCTTTATAACAGTGCTTGGCCTTTACCGTTTAATGACTTACCTGGCCGGAAAGAGTAAAAAAATAGAAGGATGGCTGGAAGGAGAAACACGTTGTTTAATGGAGGATACAAATTATGTAAATCTGCAATCACTGCACAAAGAGAAACTTGAAATAAACGATCTTTTCGCCAGCCTGCGCATGCAGAAAATTTCACAACTGGGCCAGGTGGAACGCATTTACATAGAAATTTCCGGAGAGTTTAGCGTGTTCTTTCGCAAGGACGAGGATGTGCAACCAGGTTTGCCAATTTATCCGGAAGAATTAGCAAAAGCTACTGCGCATATTGACATTGCCGGAGATCATAGTTGTAAAAGTTGCGGTTATACACAAACCTTTCAGCACCCAACAGCAAAACCTGTTTGCCCCAATTGTAAAAAAATATATTGGGTAAAGGCATCTGGAAGGAAGAGAATTACATGAGTCATTCGCAGGGAAATCACGTGTAGCGGACATCATATATGATGTCCGCAAATTATGTGAACATTTGCATAAGGACTTGATAAAGGATGTCCGCAAATTGTGTGCACATTTTACATAGGACATCACATGTGATGTCCCTACAACGTAACCGCAATTTCCTGATCATTTCCGGCCAGGCCAATACAATAATTGAAAACCTATAAATTTATCTTTGGTATATCTCGTATGATTGCCTTGCAGCGCTGTAAATGATATCTCATAAGACAAATGAATAAAGACAGAAAACACATCAGGTTATCGAATCATGATTATTCATCAGATGGTGAATATTTTATTACTATTTGCACGCACAACAGGGAATGTTTTTTTGGAAAAATTGAAAATGATGAAATGATTCTAAATGAAATTGGGTTGGTTGCTAATAAATATTTAATGGAAATACCTGGTCATTTTTCTCATGCACAATTGGATGAATTTATTGTAATGCCAAATCACATACATTGTATTTTGGCGCTAGACAATGTAGGGACATCACATGTAGGGACATCACATGTGATGTCCCTACAACGAAACGAATTTTCAAAACCAGTTAAAGGTTCCGTTTCTGTGATTATTCAACAATATAAGGCCGCTGTAAAACGATGGTGCAATGCGAATGCACATGAATATTTTGAATGGCAGTCAAGATTTCATGATCATATAATCCGAAATGCAAAATCGTATGAAAAAATAAAAAATTATGTTATTAATAATCCAAAGAATTGGAATGGTGATTCATTACACCCGTAGGGACATCAGATGTGATGTCCATCGTGGTGATTCACGTTTAGGAAGATCATAAATGGGTCCGCAAATTGTGTGAGCATTTTAGATGAGGACATCAGATGTGATGTCCATCATGGTGATTCACGTTTAGGAAGATTATAAAAGGGAAAGGGTCCGCAAATTGTGTGAGCATTTTAGATGAGGACATCACATGTGATGTCCCTACAAGGCAAGTGGCAACTTCCTCACTCTCTTTCCCGTCAAATTAAAAAATGCATGGGAAGGAGTTACATTCACTTTTTCTTTGTAACCTTCTTTGCCGGAATATTATTTTTTGGAGATACTTTTTGTTCACCGCTTGTACCATCAACATTCCCCTGATCACCTGGCATCCTGCTGCGTAGTTTTGTGTCGTCAATATTTCCCTGTGCATCTCTTATTGGCTGTGGTACAGGTTCCTGGCCTTCTGCAGTTTTTTGTGTAAATACTTTTTCAATATGTACCCACTTTCCATCAATCCATTTTAATCCCTCATAATCTCCATCCGGTATGTAAGTATATTTTTTATTCGGCTCACCGGTTTCAGAAATTAAATGTTCATAAATGATCATGTCCATTTCAGGATCGTACGTTAACCGCGGGCTTGCATCTTTTTTATATTCCATCACATACCTGGCCCTTGCTTTTTTTATAACGCTGTTATCCTGGAAGCTAAAATTGCCCCCACCAAAGATTGGT
>JBDTSD010000207.1:0-7262 GCA_039931355.1 Ginsengibacter sp. | reverse complement strand
CTAAAACTCTTTTCCGTGGGTAGACTTTATGATCCGTTTAATTATAAATGGAAAATGTTTAATAGTGCTGATAAAGAAATTGGTCGCCTTTTCTTTTCCAAACAGCATTTGAATTGTGCGCCCGGTTTTCAATCTTCCTGCGAAATATTTTTCCCATTGAGCGCCATATTGATTTTCCATTTTCTCTCTTGTAATATTTTTATTTAAGAAAGATTGTATTGCTGCAAAAGCAATCTTAGCAGAATGGAATGCCATGCTCATACCATTTCCACAAAGTGGCGTTATCATACCGGCGGAATCGCCGGTCATCAGCACATGATTTTCAACGGTTGTTTTTTTATCAAAACTTATTTGCGAAATGGTAACTGGCTCTTTAAAAATAAATTCAGCAGTTGTAAATATTGTTTTAAGAAATGGGTTTTTATGTAAAACATTTTTCTCCATTTCTTTTATAGAATTATTATTCTCTTTCAGGTTTTGCGCGGTCGTGAGATAGCAAAGGCAATACTTGTCATCCTCTACTTTTGATAAACCGCAATATCCATCTTTAAAATTGTGCAGCGCAATTGTATCATCGGGAAAGGCTGTTTTAATATGATACTTCACGCCGATATAATTATTCAGCTTACCTGGTTTTTGTTTAATAAAATCTCTTGACCATTTTACATCCAGGTTACTTCTTTTACCATAGCTGGCAACAGCAACCTTACAATTTATTTCTCCTCCGGTGTATAAGATCCTGAATGCACCATTATTAAATATTACTTCATTTACTTTAGTTTCTTCAAGCAGCACTACGCCATTTTTTATTGCAATTTTCTTCAACTCGTTATCAATAAAAAAACGGCTTATTCCAAAGCCGCCGAGGTCAAGCTTGCTTTTTACAAAATCGCCGTTAGGGGAAGAAACGATCAGCTTCTTAATAACCGGCAAATTCAATTGTTGAAGATCGAGCCCTAATTCATTTATAAAATTCCAGCTCTCCAGGCTTATGTATTCACCGCACACACGATGAAATGGATATTTTTCTTTTTCAAATAAAATAACCCTATGCCCTGCTTTTGAAAGCAGGATGGAAAGGGAGAGCCCGGCAAGGCCGCCGCCAATGATTGAGACGGCATCCCCAAACCCCTCCAGGGGAGGGGCTTTTGCAGCTTTTACATTATTGTCAGAATTATGATTCATTTGTTTTTAAAAAAGCCGATCATTCTTGTTTGTCTTCGGATGTAGAGGTATCATTTATTTATGAAAAATGTCAATCAGTCTCGGTTTCCCCCTTTAGGGGATAGGGGTTCTCGGTTCCCCCTTCGGGGGATAGGGGGCTGGGGTACTACTATCAAATACCTGAAAGCCCATTTCCAATGAATAGAATAATTAGTAATCCCTGCTTTTTTAAAAATATTTTCCCATTCATTTTTTTTAAATCCACGCAGCACTGATAATGGCGCATCATTTTTTACAAGATATGATTTTGAAAAAAACTTTGTTGCAGCTTTAATAAAATTATATGCAAGCGGATGCCTTTGCAGATCATTAATAAAAAAACCAATCGTTGCATTTCGCTTCATCCATTGCAACATCTCCACAAGTTCTTCATCAGTAAAGTGATGACAAAAAAGAGAAGAGAAAATTATATCCGGCGCCTGGGCTTTGAAATCAACATCCCTGTAATCGGAGACGATATATTCTATTTTTTCAATAGGAGAATTTTTTTTTGCAAAAGCGATGCAATCAGCATTGATATCTATGCCTCGAAATGTGGCGTTTATATTTTTCTTCTTACAAAAATGATAAATGGCATTGAGGTTATCGCCACCGCCACAGCCTATTTCACAGACCGAAATATCTTCCTGGTGACTTAATAGCTTTTTGAATCCACTAAGAGTAATTGAATGGCCTCCAAGATGTGTATTGATGAAATCGAGTTCTTCCATATTCCTTACTATATCCGCAATTGGAATATCGTTTCTGTCAAGAAGCTCTTTTTTATCTGAGCGCCGGGTATAATCAGTCATTTGCTAAAATGAATGTCTCCAAAGTAAGGCCGGGGCCAAAAGCCGCCCCAAAAATATTGGACTCTTTTTCATTCTTCCTTTTTGATTTATCATTTTCAAGATCTAATGCATCCATGATTTCTTTCAGCACAAATAATATTGTGGGTGAAGACATGTTGCCATAATTTCTTAAAACATTGTAAGATTCACGCAAATCATCAGGAGAAATATTTATACTTTTTTCTATTGAAGTAAGAATTCTTTTACCACCGGGATGTACGCACCAATGAGAAATTTCTTTTTTATCAATCCCTGCGTTCAATAATGCATTGTTTAAAAGTTTAGCAAAGTCCTGCTCTATAAGATCCGGCACGTAGCCAGAAAGCGTCATCAAAAAACCGGAAGAAGAAAGTTCCCAGCTCATATCTTTTTTCCCTTTAAAGGCAACTTCGCTGTAAAAGTTTTTGATGCGAAGGCCATTGGTTTTATCATTATCACCGGCGACTAATACTGCTGAACATCCATCTCCAAAGAGCAGGCTTGATGCAATATTATCGATCGTATTCTCTCTTTGAAAATGAAGCGTACAAAGCTCAGTGCAGACTATTAATACTTTGGCCGCTTTATCATTATTGCAAATAGCATCAGCCATCTTTAAACCATGTATGGCTGCATAACATCCCATAAAATTTATTGATGTGCGATAAATAGCGGGCTTCAATCCCATTTCTTCCATTATCTGCAGGTCAAGGCCGGGAGCGCTCATGCCAGTACAACTAACGGTGATAAGATGCGTGATTTCTTTCTTTAAAATTTTATTTTCAATACACTTTTCAATTGCGGTCACAGAAAGTGGCGCAGCCGTTTTATTATACCACTTCATTCTATGCTCCAGGCTGGGGAAGGGATCAAGATTTTCGGTAGCAGGATAAAATTGCCATTCATACGCATCAAGGCTGTAATCCGGTACTACAGAATATCTTTCATCTATAGCGCTTTGGTGGTAGAGAAATTTAAGCTTGCGTTTATCAATCTCGCTCATGGCATATACACGCTGCATAAACGAAAGTATGTCTTGCTGCCTGTGCCTGTAGGCGGGCACTGATGTTGATATAGAAATAATTTTACTCAAACAAGTGTAATATTAAAAGAGTGATAAAGCCAAGGTTAGTGCATACAGATGCTAACAAATTCATGCGCATTGTGTTCTTAAAGTTAGCTTCTTTTTTATTTTTAAGAACTTTACCGAACCAGATGAAAAAATATACGAGCACGGGAAGCATAAAGGTTTGCAAAATGAAGAACCTCGTCCATTCAAGAATTAAAAAAAATTGTAAGCCAAGCATGCAAAAAGCAAAAGCATAAATAATACCCGTAAAAATGAAAGTGCCTTTATACCCTAATTTATAGCTGATAGTATATACGCCATCTTTCACATCTTCTTCGTGCTGGTAAATTTGCGTAAGCGGATAAAAGCCCCCTATCAGTAAGCTCGATGCAACCATAGCTATTACAGGAACGTGAATAGTATGCTGCTGGTTGCTTCCGTGAAATACTAAAAAAAATGTAACGGCGCCCTGGAAAATTATGACGGTGAGATAACCTATTACGGGGTATTTTTTCAGGCGAATCTTTCTATAGCTATAAGCCCGCGATGCAAGAATGTATAACAGAATTCCGACAGCAAATATGTATGATATGAGTAGACTCAAAAGGACCGATAAACAATCAAGAACGATTGTCACATAGAATAACTGCTTCGTTGGTTGCATTGGTTTTTCCAGGCCGCCAATAGGTGAAGTATCCCGGTCCATATAACTATTGTAGCCATTACTTGCCGGGTAAACCAGCAAATGAAGAACAAAGAAAATCAGCATTGCATCAGCCCAGTTAATATCACTAACCTGGCTTAGAGCAAACCAATAAACCGGCATTAAGAAAAATGAAAAATGAAACCGGAGCAATTGAAAAGTGGACCGCAATTTATTATTCACTGTCAAGGATTTTAGTCTTAGCAAACTCCAACATTCAATCTTTCCACAAAAAAGGAAAAAGAACAACCGCTAATGCAATCACCATAATATCGAATCCTGTTAATAAAAGCGAAATTTGAAACAAAGCGCCTTCCCTGAAAACTTCGCCAAAAGCTGATTTTGAAAGTTTCATTAACAGCATTATTTGCGGGATGATGAGTGGGAAACCTAATATAGCCATAACAGCCGCATTCTGCTGAGCCTTAGCTGCGATGGCCGCCATCAGGGTAAATACAAGGCTTAGGCTTAGACCTCCCAACAACGCTATGCCTACAAAACGCATTTGGTATATAATAGGATTTCCAAATAATATCCTAAAAAGAACAAGGCTCAAAACAATCATTATAAACATCACGAGGGTGCTATATATAAGTTTTGAAATGATAAAACTTACCGGGCTCGCTATTGAATAAAAATAGAGCATGCGGCCCTTGCTTTCCTGCAAAAAACTTTTTGCTACTGCATTTACGCAAACAAACAATTGTATCATCCAAAAGAGTCCGTTATAAACAGTGCTCTCGGGCTGGCCCATGGCGAGATACAAAACAAAAATTGTGGACGCAACGTATAGCAGTATCCCATAAAACGTATGCTGCTGTCTTAACTCAAGCAATAGATCTTTCTTTAATAAAATAAAAATTGTTTGCATTAATGCAAGCTTAGTATTAAATATTCAGTATTTCATTTTTTTACTTCTTGACAGATCAGAAATAATTGAAAAATGGAAAATGTATTGTCCAAAAATATATATCTGACGGTGCTGTAAAAGTCTGCGATAATTTATTATTTTAGGATTCCCTTAACAGTTTAAAACTCTACACATGAGAAAGCTTTTATCTTTCGTGCTTGCTTTTTTTGCCTTCTATATTGCTAATGCACAGGAAGCTGTGGTGGCTAAAAACCCGCAGGTTATTACCGGTACACTTATTAAAGTAACTAAGCCTCTCAGAGATTTTACGCTTGCCGACAAATCAATTCCGGATGTAATAGTGCGGGATGAGGATGGAATAATTGGCAAGGACGAAGAATTCGAGGAAGGAAGCGATCCAATACTTTACCCTACAAAGACTTTTGCAGAGGATCCTGCGTTACAAAAACTTTATCCTTCTAATCCTCACAAGCAGTCTGCCATTGACAGGGCCATTACTGGTAACTTTTTAGGAATGCCGTATCAGCCGCTTAATCCTCCTGACCCTACAATGTGCGCAGGGCCCAATCATATAATTCAAATGATAAATGGCGCATCCGGAGCATTATTTAAAGTATATAATAAAAGTGGTGGCCAGGTAGTAGCTCAAACATATTTAGATGCAATTACCGGCAAAGGCGGCTTAGGGGATCCGATAGCATTATATGACCATCTCGCTGACAGATTTGTATTGACAGAATTTGCCAATAAACCAGAAACCGGAACAGAAGGATTGATTGTTGCAATCACCAAAACAAGCGATCCCGCCGGCCAATGGTATGTTTATTTCTTTAGCACGGGCAACACATTTCCTGATTATCCTAAATTCTCTGTATGGCCTGATGCATATTATGGAACTACGAACGATTTTGCAAATGCTTCCACCTATTCCGGCTCGAGTGCATATGCATTTGACAGGGCCAAAATGCTTACCGGCAGTGGAACGGTTACTATGCAAAGGTTTACACTAGGCACTACAAGTAAATATTTTTCTATGTGCCCCGTAGGGCTTGAAGGTACTTCTCTTCCTCCCGCCGGCACGGGTGGGTTAATCGCATATATGGCAGATGATGCCTGGACAGCTTCAAGTTCAGACGTGGATAGCATAGGAATATTAGAATTCAAGGTTGATTTTGTTACACCAGCTAATACACGTGTATTAACGAAAGCTTCCCTGGCTACCCTGGCGTACAAGTCGGACATATGTACAACCACGCGGGGGCAGTGCATTACGCAACCGGGCTCTGCGACAAAGGTTGAGGCATTGCATCAAAAAATTATGGATCAACCTATTTATAGAAACTTTGCAGGATATGAAGGCATTGTAATGTCACACGTGGTTGATAAAGGCTCAAACATATCAGGAATTCGTTGGTATGAGCTTCACAAAACCACTGGCAACTGGAGTGTTTATCAGCAAAGTACTTATGCTCCTGACAATACGCACAGGTGGATGCCGGGAATTTGCTATGATGCAAATGGCAATATAGGTTTGGCATACAACGTCTCTTCATCAGCTACCGGAGTTTTTGCCGGAGCCCGCTATACCGGCAGAAAGCAATGTGATCCCCTGAATACGATGACTTATAGTGAAGACGTAATAATAGCCGGAGCAGCCGCAAACGGTAGCACACGCTATGGGGACTACAACCAATTGGTTTGTGATCCTGATGGTGTTACTTTTTGGTTTACCTGTGAATATAATACGACGTCTCACTGGAGTACGCGGATAGCATCTTTTACCCTGGATCCTTGTAATGTTACGTGTGGTGATCCTACCGGCTTAACGTCATCAGCGATTACTAATACCAGCGCCACTGTAGGTTGGGTTGCTGTACCTAATGCTGTGAGCTATGATGTAGATTATAAGCTGACTACCACATCTACCTGGACCAATGCGGCAACAGCCATTGCTACTACAAGCAAGAATATTTCAGGTTTAATCCAGGGCACAACCTATGATTGGCGGGTGCGAGCCAACTGTTCAGGGGGAAGTGGGAATTATATAAGTGCACAATTTACTACTACTTTACCTTGTAATGCGCCGGCAGGGCTTACTACTTCTTCTATTACATCTACAAGCGCAAACATATCGTGGAGCAGCGCAGCCGGTGCCAATAGTTATGATGTAGAATACAAGGCAACCAGCTCTTCTACATGGATAGGTGTTGTATCGGGCACTACTGCTACCTCTGCAAGCCTTGGCGGATTAGCAGCTTCTACTTCTTATGATTGGAGAGTGAGATCAAATTGCTCATCGGGAAGCAGTAGTTTTAGCAGTACCCAGTTTACAACTGCCTCTGCCGTGGGTTGTGCTGACCCTTCTGGTCTCACTGCATCTTCTATAACAGCTACCTCCGCAGTTGTTTCATGGAGTCCCGTAGGCGGAGCCATAGACTACAATGTATTCTATAAGGCTACGAGCGTTAGTGGCTGGAGCCTTGGCGCAAGGAACATCTCTGGTACTTCGTTCATGCTTTCCGGTTTAACGGCCTCAACTAATTATACCTGGAGGGTAAAAGCAAATTGTACATCTGGTGGTAGTAA
>JBDTSD010000206.1:0-7309 GCA_039931355.1 Ginsengibacter sp. | reverse complement strand
GTGACCCCATTGGTACAAAACTCGAACTATCTATTGGAAGATTTAAAGCTATTATGGGATTGTTAGCTGCTTAATGCTCATAGTTATATAAATTGACAGGGTAGCCCGACAAAGCAAATCTAACCTTTAGACTTCTCAATTTTTAATATTAAATCAGCCTAAACTGAGTTTGTTGTTTAATCAATGCTGGATTTTCAAGTAATGAATTGTCTGACAATTTTTTGCAACCACATTGAATTGCTTACAACACAGAATTTGATAACATGACAGCTTCAACCTTATATTAAAAATTCCTCTAGAAAAATCTTCCGAAATTATACTTCAAAAAGCTATATGCAAAAAGCAAATTAATATAAAGTTTCAATACCCTGTTTGCCGGGCTTCTCTAAATTATTATAGGCATAATATATTCCTTTTTACTACTTTTAATTGTAACCCATCTCACAAGATGATAATGCAGATTGCCGCGTATGAAATTGAAAATATTTTATTGCCTTTCATTCTTATTTTCCTTAAATACAAATAAATCTTTTGCTCAGAATTATCCGCCCATTTCCCGTTTAAGTATTGAACAGGGCCTGTCTAACAATTCGGTAAGATGCATTTTCCAGGATCATAATAATTTTATGTGGTTTGGAACTTATGATGGTCTTAGCCGCTATGATGGTTACGAGTTTAAGATTTTCAGAAATAAGTTGAATGATTCAAATTCGCTGCCGCATAATTATATATATGCCATCAATGAAGATGCTCATAATAACTTGTGGGTCGGCACAGGCCAGGGAATTGGCATTTACAACAGCCTTACATCGAAGTGGCGACGTGCATATTGCATAAATTTTCTTAACCAGGCTAAGGAAAAAATTACCGTGAACATCACCACCATAAAAAATGGTGATGAAAATATGTTTATCGGAACCAACGGACGGGGATTGATGGTGAATGAAAGAAATGACACCCTATGCAGGCAAATACCTTTGGAGCAGGATAATAAAATGATAACCGATTACAATGTGCGTGCACTCGAGGTAGATGATAAAAAAAATGCCTGGCTCTTTGTCCAGGGCGTTGGGCTGTGTGTGTATGACCGTGCCTTGCGAAAAGTGCGGCTCGTATCTTCAATAATAAAACTGGCGAGATGCATCTTACCCGACGGAAATAATATTTGGATTGGCACGGGAAACGGATTATATCAATATAATATTGATTCAGATATTATCGTTCGAAATTATCATGAAGCGCCTAAACAATTAACGTCGGAAAATGTGGCCAGTCTTCTTAAAGATAATCATGACAATAATTTATGGATTGGTACTGAAGGTGGCGGCATTAATGTACTTGATATGCACACCGGCAATTTCGATTACCTGCTGCCCGGGCATCATAAACAATCTCTCTCAAGTGAGTCGGTGTTTGCTATTTACGCGGACAATGAATCCAGGAAATGGATTGGAACATTAAAGGGCGGCATAAATATTATTGATCCATGGAAAGGCCGGTTTACTACAATTCAAAACGACCCATTCGATAACAATAGCCTTGTAAATAATTTTGTCTCATCGTTTTATGAAGACAGTTTAAAACAATTATGGATCGGCACTGATGGAGGTGGGTTTAGTATATGGAACAGGGATAATAATACCTTCCAAAATTTCAGGAGTGTAGTAGGCAAAAATAATTCGCTTAGCAATAACCAGGTCACGAGTATAAAAGAAGATTACGAGGGCAATATCTGGATTGCAACGTTTGGCGGAGGTATCAACAAGTTCAATAAAAGCTCAGGCACATTTGAGCATTTTAATTGCATGAACGACCTTACCGGAAACGAGGATAAAAATGTTTGGCTGCTGTACGAGGATAAAGCCAAAAATTTGTGGGCTTCCACTTTTGGAAAAGGATTGCTCTACAAATTCAACAGGCGATTAAATAAATTTGAAGTATTTGATCACACATTATTTGATCTGCTATCCATATACCAGGACGCTAACACAGAAATATGGGCAGGGGACGCTTACCAGTTAATTCATATAGACAGGCTAACTAAAAAACATCAATTTTATGAAATAGGGAAGCCGGTTCGTGCTATTTATGAAGACAATAAAGGCCGGCTTTGGATAGGAACAGAAGGTGGTGGATTAATTTTATTTGACCGGAAATCTGGTAAAATATCAAATCGTTATTCCGATGAAAACGGACTGTGTAATAATTCAGTGTTGAATATATTAGAAGACGAAAAAGGAAATTTGTGGCTGAGCACTTTTAATGGCTTATCAAAATTTAACCCCGCAGATAAATCTTTCAGAAATTTTTACCAGGGCGATGGTTTGCAAAGCAATCAATTTCTTTACAGCGCTGCATTAAAGCTGCAATCAGATAAACTGGTTTTTGGTGGCATCAATGGCTTTTCCATTTTTTCTCCAGGTAGCTTACAGTCACGAAAAAATATGCCGGCTGTTTTACTTACTGACTTACAAATAAATAACAGCCCGGTTTCGGATATTAATTCGAAAGAGATTAAGATTGAAAATGATAAATTAAAGGAGCTTGTATTGCCGTATGATGAAGCAGAAATCTTCTTTGATTTCGCTGCACTTGAATATACTGCCCCCGATAAAATTTCTTACGCATACTTTTTAGATGGCTGGGATAAAAACTGGAATATGGCCGGGAACAAGCGTTCGGCAAACTACAGTCATTTAAGGGAAGGCACTTATACCTTACGATTAAAATCTACAAATGCGGATGGCGTTTGGAACCCGCATGAAACAACTTTAAAAATAACCGTATTACCGCCGTGGTACAGAACCTGGTGGGCTTATTTGTTGTACGCCATTGCCATAGTTTCTGCTGCTTATATTTTTATTTTATATAAAGCGAGGCAAACGAAACTGAAATATATGGTTAAGCTAACCCAGTTGAATGCGGAAAAGGAAAGGGAAATCAATGAAAAGAAGCTTTCATTTTTTACCGAAGTGTCACATGAATTCCGCACGCCATTAAGCCTTATCATTAATCCTATAAAAGATATTCTGCACAAAACAGAAGGCGAAGAAAAAAAAGAGCTAAATATTATCTATCGCAATGCCCGACGCTTACTCAGCCTGGTTGATCAGTTGTTGCTTTTCAGGGAGGCCGATACAGAAGGAGATAAATTAAAAATTTCTTTAGTCAACTTTAAAACTCTGTGTTACGATGTTTACCTGTCATTCGTTCAGCAGGCCAGGGCAAAGTCAATTGATTATAGATTTGAATGTGAGAGCCAAAAAATCTACTTATATATTGACAAAGAAAAGATAGAAATCGCTTTATTTAATATTTTATCAAATGCGTTGAAGTACGTCCCCAATGATGGCAAAGTAATAATGTTCATTGAGGAGAAAAAAGAATATGTGGAGACGCGTGTGCTGGATAACGGCTTGGGCATTCCCTCGGGCCTGGAAAATAAAATATTTGATAAATTTTACCGTGTTCCGTCAAACACCTTTCCTTCCAAAACAGGTTTTGGCATAGGGCTTTACCTCGTAAAACATTTTATTGAAAGCCACGATGGCGAAGTATATTATGAAAGTGAACAGGGCAAAGGCACTACTTTCTTCGTAAAGCTAAAAAAAATAGGTAAAGATCATTTTGCCGGAGAAAATATTAGTGAACAGGAGGCAGGCGTATCCGGTATTTTACACGAGTTGGTGGAGGAGCCTGCGCAACCTGAAGAAAAAAATCAATTAGAAGAAATCGTAACCGATAAGCAATCTATGTTGTTGGTGGATGATGATGAGCAATTAAGAAAATATGTTTTTGAAATTTTTAAAGAGAAATTTTTAATTTATGAAGCTGCAGGTGGTGATGAAGCGCTGCAAATTGCGATACAAAACAAACCCGATATTATTATTTCTGATATTTCCATGAACGGAATGAGCGGGATAGATTTATGTAAAAGCATAAAAGAATCCCCCGCTTTAAAACACATCCCTTTTATTTTACTCACAGGTATTTCATCAGCGGAAACTCAACTAAAAGGAGCAGAGCTTGGTGCGGACGATTACATCACCAAACCTTTCGAAAAAGATTTATTAATTGCGAAGGTGGATAATATTTTAAAAAGCAGGGATGTGCTAAAAGATTATTTCTATAATGAAATCACCCTGCAGGAAAACACGCTCAAAATTTCAGGTGAGTATAAAGAGTTTTTAGAAAACTGCATCCGGGTCGTAGAAAAACATTTGGAGGACGACGAGCCATTCACCATCCAGGCCTTTGCTTCCGAAATGAGCATGAGCCATTCGGCTTTATATAAAAAAATAAAAACAATTTCCGGCCAATCTGTAAACAGCTTTATTCGCTTCATCAGGCTTAGAAAAGCTGCCGGCCTATTTATTAATACAAATTGCAATGTAAATGAAGCCGCCTTCCAGGTGGGTATTAATGATGTAAAATATTTCAGGACCCAGTTTTTCAAATTGTTTGGGATGAACCCCTCTGATTATATTAAAAAATTCCGCACGCCTTTTAATAAAAAATTTACTCTTTCCGATAAAGCCAGGTTGAACTAAATTTTATTCCTTTTAACGGGAAAAATACGATTATACCCCTCTTTTTTTGAGATTACCCCCCTTCTCACTCCTGTTATCAATCTCTAAATTGCTTTCCTAAACACGCTTGTAACATGAGAAAAATAACAATCAAAGAACTGCAGCAGGCCGTCGCCTCCCACCGCGATGAGGATGCTTATAAAAAGATTTTTATTGGATTTTATCAGCCTCTATTGCATTTTGCTAATAGCCTGGTGAAAAACATGGAATCTTCCGAAGAGATCGTCTCCGATGTAATGATGAACATTTGGGAAATGCAGGAAGGATTAGACCGGGTGATTGATCTTAAAATCTATTTATACCGTGCCGTAAAAAATCGCTCCCTCAATCATTTAACAAGGAACCAAAAATATACGATATGGGATATCGAAAATCTTGATGTCGCCATGGACCCATCATTATATTCCGCTGACCCCGAAAATATTTTGCTCAATAAAGAATTAAAAGAAGAAATTTTTTACACAATAAAAATATTGCCCCCTAAATGCCAGATGGCCTACAAGCTGGTGCGGGAAGATGGCTTAAGCTATAAAGAAGTCGCCGGCATAATGGATATATCTGTAAAAACAGTTGACAGGCATTTGAATAATGCCCTACACAAGCTGGTATCTTCTCTAAAGGTTAACAGCAATTAAAAAAAATTACAAATCGTATGGGGAGTTTTCTTATAACTCGTGTCTTGCGTGTAAGAAGTAACTATGCAAAGGTTTATCGTATTGCTTAAAAAAAAACTAACTCGTACGATGCTTGCGGATGAAGAAAAAGAATTTGAGCGTTTTTTGGAAAATGATCCCGGTTTAAAAACAATTTACGATAACTGCTTTTCCAAAACAAAAACCTATACAGATGAAGAAATCTTAGAAGCTGAAAAATCTTATGCTGTTCATTATGTAAAAATGCATTTGCGTAGGGACAGGTCTTGACCTGTCCGATGATAACAATAACTACTATTTATTCTAAATGATTGCAATGAAAAAAAATCTATCTATCTGCTTTCACAATTTCTACTCATTTCAAAAATCTTACATGAAAGATTATTTACAAAAAGAGAATGTAACCAATTCTCCAAAGGGCCATGCTTTAAATGGCCTTAAACCTTATTTGTTTTTTGTATTGATTTTATTGCTTATGTCTTTTACGGGATATTCACAGCAGCGTATAAGCGGCCACGTTACCTCGGCTGATACTGCCCTGGCAAATGTAACCGTACAAGTGAAGAATGCCAATGCAGGTACACAGACTGATGCTAATGGCAACTTCACGATTAATGCCTCATCCACTAGCACTTTGGTATTTAGTTATATCGGTTTTTTAGACCAGGAAGTTTCCATAAAAGGACGCTCCAGTATCAATGTGCAAATGAAAGCAGGTGTAGCGCAATTGAATGAAGTAGTCGTGGTTGGTTACGGAACACAAAAGCGCTCCGATATTACCGGTTCGGTGGCCTCGGTTCCTAAAAGCCGCTTAACAGATTTGCCCGTTACCAATGTGATGCAGGCTATCGAAGGATCTGTTGCTGGTGTAAATGTTTCAACGCCTTCACAAGTACCCGGACGCACTGCCAATGTGCAGGTTCGGGGATTAAATTCAATTGGGGCAAACAACTCTCCCCTGATTGTAATGGATGGTATTCCTCTTGCCCCGGATGCTTCTACCAATGATATAAATTCCAATGACATTGCTTCGATGGAAATTTTGAAAGATGCATCTGCCGTTGCTATTTATGGCGTACGCGGTTCTAATGGTGTAATACTAATTACAACAAAAAGAGGTATCACCGGCAGGCCCGTGATACGTTATAATGTATATACCGGCTTTGAAAACATCCTTAATACACTGCACCCGAGCAGCCCGGAGAGGTACAAACAAAAATGGGCGGATTACAAAGAACAAAATGGCCTGAACGATACCAGCATCCTGCCAAATTTATTTGAAAGAAACAATTATTATGCAGGTAAAACAACTGACTGGGAAGATGTGGCAACGCAACAGGGAAGAATTACCGATCATAATTTAAGTGTATCCGGCGGCACAAAAGATGTAAAATATTATATCTCGGGAGAATACTTAAAACAGAAAGGTGCTGTAAAAGGATACCAATATCAAAGAATCAATTTAAGATCGAACCTTGATATAAACGTTACCAGTTGGCTCACAACCGGAACTTCTTTTTTCTTTAATAATAATAACTCAGATGGTGGCAGAACGAATTTTTACCTCGCAACCAACATGAGTCCTTACGGCCAATTATACGATGACAACGGTAACTATACTATTTATCCCATGTACCCCGAACTGCTATACCTGAATCCTTTATTAGGTTTAACAACTGATCGTATAGACAGGGGCAATAACCTTACGGGTACAGGTTATGCTGAAATAAAGCCAACCTTTACCCCCGGATTAAAATACAGAATGAATGCTTCCTATTCTTATGTTACCAGTCGCACGGGCAGCTATGAAGGCAGAAGCATAAATAACCAACTGGGCTCAGCCAATGTTTTTAATTCAGAATCAAAATATTGGATCATAGAAAATATAATCAGCTACACGAGGGACTTTAATAAGCATCACATAGATTTTACCGGCTTATATAGTGCACAATCCAAATTATATTATAATTCAGGCGCATCAGCCACTGGTTTTATTAACGACCAGTTATCTTTCTACAATCTTGGCGCTGGTGCAACACAAACCTCTGGTTCATTCCAGGATAAGAA
>JBDTSD010000205.1:0-7406 GCA_039931355.1 Ginsengibacter sp. | reverse complement strand
AGCTTGCAATAAATGGATTAAAAACCAGGTAGCAGGAATTTTAAAACTGCCGGAATTGTATAGAGAATTACTAAATAGCATTTTAATAAAGAATATAGAAAGTAACTTCCAAAGATGCCGCAGATCTTTTAAAGAAAACATGGGATGAAAATAATATTGATTTTTGTAGAGTAATGTAGAGTGCTATTATTGAACAGGCCTAACAAGGTTCTATGCATTTTTGAAGCATCCAGTGGAGGAGTTACGGGAACTGTTGTTGATCCGAAAATAATATTTGTTGTAGCACTAAAAGCAAATGCATGTAATATCATTATCAGCCACAATTATCCCTCCGGAAATTTGCAATCGAGTGGGGCTGACAAGGAAATTTCCCAAAAATTAATCAGGTGGTCAATTCGTTGACATAAAATTATTCGATCACATAATTGTAAGTAGTGAAGGATATTATTCATTTGCAGATGAGGGGCTACTCTAGTCCTTTTTTTCTGATTACGTAAATGATAAATTTTTAGAAAAGAGCATCATTTTATTTCTTCCATACTGGCAAGATCTTCCATCAAATTGTGGAAAAGTTCGAACAGATCATTACGAGATTAAACCTTCATTTGAAAACGAAATTGGCATAAAAACTTCAGTGAATTTTTCATTTCAATGCAATAAAAACTCTGGAATTTATGTACAATTTTGCTCAAGATTTTGATTGTCAAAAGCAATATTTAATCGCCTTAAAAAGGAATAATTGTTACCGGAATTGACACCAGGAAAGTTAAACCAATTTCCTTCATTTGTCATGTATAATTTAAAAGTATCTCCTTCATTATTTGTGATAAAATATTCATCGAGAACTGCTACAACTGCCCTTGACTATTCGTAATTTAAAAAGGCCTTATGACATAATAAAATTCACTTCTATCTTCAAGGATGATCAGGTAATTTTTGACAACGGCGGCTTGAGTTTTCATTTCACAATAATAGAAATTTCTACGGAAACTTTCCAATAGTCTTACCTATCTAAAATGTAGTCATGTCTTGATCAATACAGTCATGTGTTTTACCTTTATGTCTCTGAAGATAATTGTGAAAATGCATAGTGATGAAAGATAAAATATTAAAGCCTGCAATCTTGTTTTATTACTTTTTAACCCAAACTTCGGGCTATAGTAATGACATGAAAGGTGCTATGGATTTGGGTAAGGCGATGTATGCAGCAATCACTTTCGGAAATATTTCTGCGTGGTTGCATTGGGAAATAAGTCAGCAAACAATTGATGAATTTTCCTTGATGTCTTCATCTGGTGAAAAAAGTAAACGTTATTATGTTTCCAAAAACTTTTATCATTATGTAAGGCCGGGTGATTACCGCATACAATCATCAGCGCCGGATAATTCAAACATTTATTCTTTAAGTTTTAAAAACGATACAGCAGGTACAACTACAATTGTTTTGATAAATGATAATGCAACAGACCAGGCGATAAAACTAACCGGAGCCAATTTACCTTCACAGTTTAATAAATTTGTTACCTCGGCAAATGATAATTGTAAAGACGATGGCACTGTTAATGGCAGCGATGCCGTTCTTCTTCCTGCAAACTCTGTTATTACTTTATACAAAAAGGACTAAAAAATGATGTTGAAAAGAATCACTTTAACTGGTTGCCTGTTTTTTTCTTTCATACATCTTCTATCTGCTCAGCAAAACATAACAAAGCCTTCTTTGTTTTTATATGATAATGTATCTCTTCAAAAAAATATTGATACAACAGTTATTCAGCCTTTACAAATACTTGCGCTTACCAATACAAAAGGCAATAACATAAAAGTTTTCGATGGTGATGGCAGAGAATATTTTTCTTCATCAATAAAACCAGTAATACATTTTGTTGTTGGCGGCGCGTTGGGCAAACAAACTGTTCGCACGTACAATCAAAATAAAATAATTGATTCACTTAGTTTTTATGTTGATGCAAAAACAAGTATTGATGATGGAGGCTACTACCAACAAATGTTTAACCTTTTTTATAATGGCATGTTCGTAGATAATAAAGTTGGGACGTATCCCGTAACATGGGATGGTAAAACCTACAACGTTTTTGTGCAATGGGTTTTGGATAATTATCAAACTATGAAAGGCATGAAATATTTTATGCCGAATGGGAAAGAATTGATTGACATTATGCGTCAATCACAAAGGGAAGATGGAATGATCTACAGTTATATTCAATACCAGGAAAATGTAGATTATTTTTTGACGAGAGATAAATTTTCAGGCTACAGTAAAAAGATTGGTGATAAAGTTTTTGTAAGGCAGCCCGTAGAAAATCATCCCGAATATTTATATGTAAATACAATTTATGCTGTTTGGAAAAGCGATGATAATACAGCATGGATGAAACAAAATCTTTTATCCGCAGAGCGTGCTTTAGACTATGCACCGAATGACCCTGCAAGGTGGAGCAAACGTTTTGGTTTATTAAAAAGGGTTTATACAATTGATAGTTGGGATTTTGCTGTTGATGATGAATATATGCCCGATATTGGTATCACCAATACCATGATTATTGATCCTGCCAAATCAAAGTTTGGTGTATTCTTTGGTGACAATACAGGTTACATACAAGCCTGTTATAACCTTGCCGAAATGCTTGAAAACACTGGTGATTTAGTCAGCGCAAAAAAATATAAACAACGTGGCGATGAAATGAATGGACGCTTGAACAAACTTGCCTGGAATGGAAAATTTTTCACACATTTTATTGATGAAGATTCAAGCGTGCATCGTCATCTTGGTGTTGATGAAAAAACGCAGATTGCCCAATCAAATGCTTATTCAATTAACCGCGATATTGCACATGCACAAAGCAAAGCCATCATCGGGACTTATCTCAATTTAAAAAATCATTTGCCAGTTGGTTCACCCGCCGAATGGTATGCAATCTATCCGCCGTTTCAAAAAGGATTTGAGCAACATGACGCAATATGGCAATACATGAACGGTGGTGTTGGTGGCCATGTGGCCGGCGAACTTGCCCGTGGCGCCTATGCAAACGGATTTGAAAATTATGCGACAGATATTTTAAATCGTGTGTTTGAGTTGGGCAAAAAGTATGACAATAGAATTTATTTTTCTTATACAGGTTCTATTCCACCTTCGCCTCATGCGCCTGTTTATAAAACAATGGATTTATCTGCTTATGCAGACATGGATTTATCCAACACAAATAATTCAGCAAATCATAAATGGATGAATGGAGGAAAGCCCGGTGATGATTTTCATAATCTGCCGGTTGGTGTGCAAATGTTTGACAGTATAAAATTTAATGTAGTTGATCCTGCAACAAATAATCGGAATGCAGTTGTTGCTGTGTCCAATCAAAAAGATTTTCCTGGTTCAATCAGCATCCCTGTGAATGATACGGCAGCATGCATTTATTTATTGCATACGGCAAGTCATGCTGCGTCAGAAAATGTAGCAGGTGCCATAAAAATAATGTATGAAGATGGCAGCAATTATTTGCAATACATCATAATGGGTAAGCAGCTTGCATACTGGTGGTTCTCACAATTAAAAACAGAAACTTCGGGCATTGCATGGTATGGAAAAAACGATGTGAGTGAAGGCATTGGCCTAAGCTGGTGTGCAGTTGATAACCCCAATCCGAAAAAAAAAATTAAAAGCATCGTTCTGCAAGCATCGCAAAGCGATAATATTTACACAGTCTTTGCCATTACGTTATCCAATCAAAAACATTATGTATCTGTTAATCCTGTTTCCTTTGGTGGACCTGATGATTGGGCTGCAGCAACCAATATGGCTGCAATGATTGAAGGGTTGGCAGGTGTAAAAGATGCGAGGAACACAGAGGCTTTCAACCAGCCACTTATTGCGCCACGATGGACGACAACACCATCTGATTCAATAAATGTTACGGTTCGTTATGCAGCTTCGCAAGGTTATGTGAGCTATAAATTTCTTAATGACGAAAAGCAACATGTCTCACATCTTACTGTAACAACCGGCGGCAAAAAAATTTTGTTTCATATTTTATTGCCCGACCATACAAACGCAACTTCTGTAACATCAAACAATAAAAATATTTCTTTCAAACAAATAAAGATTGAGCAATCAAACTATGCTGATTTTGAAAGTGATGCTAACGGTATTCATACCTTTGATATACATTATGAGTAAATTTCGTCTCAACAAATCATCCAATTTTATTGCAATTATTTTTTTGCTATTCTCCTGCAATTCCAATCAAACATCTTATAACGGCTGGCAGATGTATGGCGGCAATTCAAACAATAATCATTATTCTTCATTAACGCAGATAGATACGAACAATGTAACCCAGTTAAAAATTGCCTGGGTATATCATACCGGAGATGTGGATACAGCCAATCATTCACAAATACAATGCAACCCAATTATTATAGATAGTGTTTTATATGGCACTTCGCCTTTAATGAAATTGTTTGCGATTGATGCTACAACGGGAAAACAAAAATGGATATTTAATCCGTTCGATTCTTTAAGCGGCGATAAAAGAATGTTCTTCATTTTAAATAATTGTCGCGGCATCACCTATTGGAGCGATAACAAAAAGGATAAGCGAATTTATTATACCGCTGGTTCTTATTTGTACAGCATAAATGCAGGTAACGGGAAGCTTGTGTTAAGTTTTGGTGACAGCGGAAGAATTGATTTACACAATGGATTAGACCGTGATGTAAAAGATTTATTTATAACAGCTACTTCGCCGGGAGTTATCTATAAAGATTTAATCATAATGGGAAGCCGGGTGAACGAAGGCGCTGCCGCTGCTCCCGGGCATATCCGTGCGTTTGATGTGCGCACAGGAAAACAAAAATGGATTTTTCATACTATACCTTTTCCGGGGGAAGATGGTTATAACACATGGGAAGATACGGCTGCATACAAACATATCGGCGGCGCTAACGCATGGAGTGGTTTAACCTTAGATGAAAAGCGTGGAATCGTATTTGCACCGACAGGTTCTGCTTCGTTTGATTTTTATGGCGGAAAAAGAAGGGGCGATAATTTGTTCGCAAATTGTTTGCTCGCTTTAGATGCCACAACCGGAAAATTAAAATGGCATTTTCAAACAATACATCATGATTTGTGGGACCATGATCTATCATCGCCGCCTGCATTGGTTACTATTAATAAAGATGGAAAAAAAATTGATGCTGTTGCACTCACTGCCAAAACAGGTTTTGTGTTTATGTTTAATCGTGAAAACGGCAAGCCTGTTTATCCGATTGAAGAAAAGCCGGTGCCTCATGAAAGCGAACTGAACGGCGAATATCTTTCTCCCACTCAGCCTTATCCATCCTTGCCAAAACCATTTGTGCGGCAATTGATAACGGAAAATGATTTGAATAAATTCTTACCTGACAGTTCTTATGCTGATGTAAAAAAACGCTGGGCCAGTTATAAGAGAGGCAACATGTTCGAGCCGCTTTCAAAAGAAGGAACAATAGTAGCGCCGGGCCTGGATGGTGGCGCAGAATGGGGCGGACCATCTTATGACCCGACAACAAGTATTCTATATGTAAATGCAAATGAAATGGTGAATGTGTTGCAGATGGTTGATTTAAAAGACAACGTAACAAGCAATGAAACTTTTTTGAATGCAGGTGTGCGACTATATCAAACAAATTGCATGGGGTGCCACGGACCAGAAAGATTGGGCAGTGGCAATTATCCATCATTAATTGACGCAAATAAGAGATATAACGAACAACAATTCATCCAGCTTGTATCAACAGGCAGAAGAATGATGCCTGCATTTACACAATTGAATGCTGAAGAAAAGCAGGCAATCGCATCTTTCATTTTGGATAATCATTCTGCGCAGCAAAAAAGATTTATTGATAGCGCCAAACCTGTTGACCCATATCTAAAAATGCCTTATGCTGTTACAGGTTATAATTTGTTTTTATCGAAAGAAGGACTGCCTGCAATCAGTCCACCATGGGGAACATTAAATGCCATTGATTTAAATACAGGTGAATATGTTTGGCGGGATACATTGGGCGATTATCCATACTATGCTGCAAAAGGAATTCATACAGGCTCTGAGAATTATGGTGGTTCTGTTGTTACAAAAAGCGGGCTGTTATTTATTGCAGCCACAAGAGATGGGCATTTAAGAGCCTTCAACAAACGCACAGGAAAATTATTGTGGGAATATCAATTACCTGCGGCAGCTTTTGCAACGCCCGCTGTTTATGCCATTAGCGGGAGACAATATATTGTAATTGCTTGCGGTGGCGGTAAGATGAAAACAACTTCTAATGATGTATATGTTGCGTTTGCTCTGCCTGATTAAAAGTCATTGCGATGTTTCCATTTATGAAAGTTATTTCACGGATGGGAGGGGCACAATGCAACGATTCTTAGGCAAAGGACGCGGCAAAATATCCATTAGGCCGGAGTGAAATTGAAGACGCATTAATTCCTCGGGGAATTATAAATAATCCCCGGTATATGGTTCAAAGAACACCTAAAATTATAATTGTCGAAATTACATTTATGAAAGTTACTACCTTGGCTCTTCTTATGAGAAAACCCGGAAGCAATTTTATAAAAATCAGGTAATGAAAAGCACGATCCTTGTAAACAAAACATCTGACTCACCAAAATATCGACAGGTAGTTGACAACATTATAGAAATTATCGACAAAGGAATTTTAAAAAGAGGACAGCAGTTGCCTTCCATTGCAGAACTTGCCACCTCGCAAAAGACGGCGAAAGTGACTATTGCTAAGGCTTACGACATACTACGGGAAGATGGCTTAATATTCTCGCGGCATGGTAAAGGCTTTTACATAGCAACGAATGAAACAAAGGTAAGATTGAATATTTTCGTCCTTTTCGATACGTTTAACGCTTACAAAGAAGTTCTATATCGCGCTTTCCAGGCGACCCTTCCGGCTAATACGCGGTACAATATTTTTTTTCATCATTATGACATAGAACAATTCAGAAAACTTATAGAAGATAGTATCGGTAAATATAATTTCTATGTGATAATGCCACACTTTGATGTGGATGTATCAGGTATCGTTGAGATGATTCCAAAAAATAAATTATTACTTATTGATAAAAATATAAAAAAACTGGAGGGAGATTATGCAGCTGTGTACCAGGATTTTGAGCCAGATGTTTTTGGCGCCTTGCAACAAGGATTAACGCAGCTACGAAAATATAAAGCGTTGCATTTAATATCGGGCGCCAAGTTTTTTCAATACGTGCCGGCTGACATTATTAAAGGATTTAAACGTTTCTGCAAGAAATATCAAATTAGCTATAGTATAGAAGGGAATCTTTCAGAAAATACAATTAAACAACATCACGCCTATCTTATCTTTTCTGATAG
>JBDTSD010000204.1:0-7469 GCA_039931355.1 Ginsengibacter sp. | reverse complement strand
ATATTCCGCCCGGTGTATTTTTCAATTTTGTCTAATATCCAGAGCGAAAGTAGCAACCACATAAGACCTATACAAAAACCTGCAAGCACATCACTGGCATAATGCACACGGAGATAAACCCGGCTAATGCCAATAATAATTATGAGGAAAAAGAGTGAGACGGATAAAAGCCATTTAAGCCAAACCGGCTTACTGCTTTGCCACACGATCAATATAAGCAAACCGTAAAATGTAACTGACATAAGCGCATGCCCGCTTGGGAAACTATAGCCCTTTGCCTGGGCCATCAAAGGCGTTAAAGGACGTTCGCGGTGAAAGATCAATTTTAACACAAGCATTAACAGCAAGCTGCTCAGGGCGACTGCTGGTATTTTTATAGAATTCCAGCGTCTTTTTCTTATAAATAAAAACCAGGCAGTCAATAAAAGATTTGCAGGGATTAAAAATATATGGGTACCGAGAAAGGTAAAAAATTGCATAATGTTAGTGTGTATATCACTAATATGCCCGGCAATAAAGTTAAAAACGTTCGCATCAAAATCATGCGTATTTCCATGAAATACCATGTCCGCAATGAAAATAAATGCAACTAACGCGGTAGTAAATACGAAGAATAAGACAAAAACTTCCAGTGAAAAAAGTGTTGCTTCCGCAAGTAATTTTCTTAGTCTTTCTTTTATAAAATTTATCATAATTATGGGACGGACGAACTTCGATATAAAATTTTATAGATTTTATTCAAAGATACAACCCTTGATATACTACGCATGATCAAGTCCTGTCCATATGCACTACAAATTTGAAAGTCATTTTACCTGACAGACATAGAGACCAACGAAAGCTATACCGGTATTATTATATTTGTAAGAAAAATTTATAACCGGATTATCATCCATATTAAGCAGCCCGATAGAATACCTCAAAGGTGTTGGCCCCCAGAAAGCAGATTTGCTGAAAAAGGAAGCTGGTATTTTTATCTTTAATGATTTGCTTGAATATTTTCCTTTCCGGCACATAGATAAGACACAAGTTACCTCCATCAATAGGATTAGTGCTGATACCGATTATGTGTTAGTGTCGGGCAAAATTATTTCTGTTGAAATATTTGGCGAAAAAAGAAGCAGGCGGCTGGTTGCTACTTTGTATGATGGCACCGGAGAGCTCGAATTAGTCTGGTTCCAGGGAATAAACTGGATAGAAAAAACATTAAACATCGGGACAAGGTTTAGGGTTTTTGGTAAGGCAGGTTTCTTTATGAATAGTCCCCAAATAACTCACCCGGAAATGGAAATGGTGACGAATGGAGATGAAGAAGTTAAACCATTTTTAGAACCCGTATATCCGAGTACTGAAAAACTAAAAGCAAGAAGCCTCGGTGGCAGGCAGATTGCAAAACTTACTTCCGCGCTTTTGCAAATGATAAATGTAAAGGACCTTCCGGAAAACCTGCCTGAAACAGTAGTTAATAAATACCGCCTGGTGAGCAGGTACGAGGCTTTTTGCCGCATACATTTCCCGGCTAACCAGGATGAATATATAGCTGCAGTAAAACGATTAAAGTTTGAAGAATTATTTATTTCACAGTTGCGATTGGGGCTTCTGCGTTTCAGGCGGCATTCTTTTTCAAGGGGATTGGTATTTAAAAGCGTTGGAAATAATTTCAATGAATTTTATAATAATCATCTTCCGTTTGAACTAACCGGCGCCCAAAAAAGAGTAATAAAAGAAATACGAAAAGATATGGGAAGTGGCCGGCAAATGAACCGGCTGCTACAGGGTGATGTGGGTAGTGGCAAAACGATGGTTGCTCTTATGAGCATGCTTATCGCCGCAGACAATAATTACCAAAGCTGCTTTATGGCGCCCACTGAAATACTCGCCCGGCAACATTTTGAAAGCCTTTCATCTATGCTGGGAAATATTCCATTGAACGTGAGAATATTAACCGGCGCCACCTCCGCAAAAGAAAAAAGAGAGATACTTGAGTTATGCGCAAAAGGTGAAATACATATTTTAACCGGCACACATGCTTTGATTGAAGATACGGTTCAGTTCAAAGATCTTGGGCTTGCGATAGTGGATGAGCAACACCGCTTCGGGGTTGCACAACGAGCAAAGCTTTGGAAGAAAAACGAGGTAAGCCCGCACATGCTCGTGATGACGGCTACACCTATTCCCCGCACGCTTGCACTCACGGCTTATGGTGAACTCGACTATAGTATTATGGATGAATTACCGCCCGGCAGAAAACCAGTAACTACCGTACACCGCATGGAATATGCCCGCCCGCAGGTAATGGATTTTATTAAAAGCGAAATAAGGGGCGGCAGGCAGGCTTATGTAATCTATCCTTTGATTGAAGAGTCTGCAAAACTGGATTTTGAAAACCTGATGAAAGGGTATGAAGAAGTAAAAGCTTTTTTTCCGGAACCGAAGTTTTATATAAGCATGGTACATGGAAGGCAAAAGCCAGCACAAAAAAATGCGAATATGCAGCGGTTCGTGCAGGGTGAAACACAAATAATGGTATCTACAACAGTTATTGAAGTGGGCGTAAATGTGCCCAACGCCAGTGTGATGCTTATTGAAAGTGCCGATAGGTTTGGCTTGCCACAATTGCACCAGTTGAGAGGCCGGGTAGGACGAGGCAGTGATAAAAGTTATTGCATTTTATCCACAAAAGTTAAGCAATCGGCTGAAGCAAAAAAGAGGATAAAAATAATGTGCGAAACGAACGATGGTTTTAAAATAGCAGAGAAAGATTTGGAAATAAGAGGTCCTGGTGATATTGAAGGCACGAAGCAAAGTGGAGTGCTCAATTTTAAGCTTGCCAATATTGTAGAAGATAAAATAATTCTCGAAGAAGCACGCATTACTGCAGAAAAAATTATTAATGATGATGCTGAACTTTTATCTTTAGAAAATAGACGGTTACACGATTTTTTACGATTACAAAAAGGGAAAACTATTTGGAGTAAAATTTCATGAGGACCAAAAGATTATTTCATTGTTAATAAGCTATTAAATAAGGTTTCACGAATATTAATTCGAAACTTGGGATTGGAATGTTTCGTAAATTTAATTCTTGGTTTCAATATCTGGATTTAAGTTCCCGATTACTTTATATTCATTTTTATCATCATAGATTAAATAGACGCATTGAGAGTTTTAAAGCCTATATACACCTATATTTTTCTTACAGCCGTTACTTTCAGCCTGACCACAAAATCGTTTTCTCAAATAGAATTTATAGAGAATAAAGGCCAATGGAATAGTGAAATAAAATTTATGAGCCTTGCAGGAAGCGGCTCTTTTTATCTTCGTAAAAATGGATTTACAATTGCACAAAATAATCCTGCTGATGTTGAGAACTTTAAGGCAAATTATCACAAGGCATCCGCTGATGCAAACAGTAAAATTTCTCCCGTAAGAGTTCGTGCACATGCTTATTCAGTAAGTTTTCTTAATTCACAAATTCCCCGGATAATGCCTGATAAGGCAATACCCGGGGTTAATAATTATTTAATAGGAAACGATAAAAGCAAATGGGCAATTAATTGCCGCACATTTCAGGGAGTAACTTATAAAGGTGTGTATCCCGGAATTGATGTTCGCTACTACTCCGATGCAGGAGGTAATTTGAAATATGATTTTATAGTGTATCCAGGTGCCAATGTAAATGATATTGCAATGAAATATACAGGCGCAGAAAAGATTACAGTTAAGAATAAGGAGTTGGTAATATCTACGTCGGTGGGAGACAATAAAGAGCTTCCTCCATATACCTACCAGGTGGTAGATAACCACCGTGAGGAATTAGCATGCAGGTATGTGATAGATGGTGATGTAGTAAGGTTCAAAGTGAAAAATTATTCTCCTGATAAGGTTTTAATCATTGACCCGACAGAAAAATTTTTCAGTTACTCGGGCAGCCTCGCAGATAATTGGGGCTTCACTGCTACCTATGGCCCTGACGGCAGTTTTTATGGGGGCGGCATTGCATGGGGAAATGGATTCATTAATCCTCCGTTTGCAGGCGCTTACGATAATAGTTTCGGCGGTGCTTATGATATGGGAATTATTAAGCTTACTCCTGATGGTAGTAAAAGAATATATGCCACCTATATTGGCGGCAGCGCAGAAGATCAGCCGCACAGTTTGATCGTGGATCCACAAGGTAATCTTGTAATCGCGGGAAGAACAAAATCTGCAGATTATCCTACCACGGTTGACGTAATTGGAAAGGGTGGTAAATGGGATATAGTCGTAACAAAGCTAAACGCGGCGGGCAATGCCTTGATAGGCTCCGTAAGAATAGGTGGTGTAGAGAATGACGGAGTGAATATAGGTGATGAACAAACCGTGCCGACACTTAATTCATTAAAAAGAAATTACGGTGATGACGCACGCAGTGAGGTTTTGCTGGATGGATCGAACAATATTTATGTTGCCTCTTGTACGCAATCCACAGTTTCTGATAATTTGCCCGATAATTTTCCAACTACATTTGGTGCTTTTCAAACAAAGCCCGGCAAAAAGCAAGATGCAGTAGTTCTAAAGTTTAATCCCAATTGCAATAATTTACTTTTTAGTACATATATCGGTGGAAAAGAAAATGATGCAGCTTATGTGTTAAAGATTGGCACTAATAATAATATTTATGTGGCTGGAGGTACGGCCAGTAAAGATTTTCCCGGCATTTCATCGTCCGGCGTTATTCAATCAACGATAGCCGACACAGTTTTATGCGATGGATTTGTTATCGAATTAAATAATACCGGAACGCAGGCATTGAAGGGAACCTATCTTGGTACAAGTAAAGCAGACCAGATATATGGCATAGAGACTGATAAGTTTGGGTTTATTTATGTAACGGGCTTGTCAGAGGGCGATTGGAAAGTGACTCCAAATGTGTATTCCAACCCTGGATCCCATCAATTCATTTCTAAATTAAAATCTGATTTGAGTGATTATGTTTATTCCACCGTATTTGGCTCTGGCGGAGTTCCCAACATCTCACCCGTTGCCTTTTTAGTTGACAGGTGCGAGAATGTGTACGTATCAGGCTGGGGAGGAAAGCCTAATAACCCTTTTTTGGGAGGCAATGTGAGAGGTATGCCAATAACTCCCAACGCTATAAAAGCTAAGACTGATGCTACAGGAAGTGATTTTTATTTTATCGTTTTGCAAAAAGACGCCGCCTCACTTTTATATGGAACTTTCTTTGGCCAGGACGACCCGCCGAACAGTGACACAGGCCCGGAGACTTTCGGCGATCACGTAGATGGTGGTACCAGCAGGTTTGACAGGAATGGAGTTATCTACCAGGCCTTGTGTGCAAATTGCTTCAGGGGCGTTCCGTTTCAAGGGACACCGGGTTCATTTTCCAAAACAAACAACGCTACCGCCGGCGGAAAGTGTAACCTTGGCATGCTAAAAATTGAAATGGATTTTGCGGGTATACAAGCCGGCTTGCGGGCATCAATCAATGGCGTGCCTCACGATACAATTGGGTGCGTTCCCCTGACTGTTGATTTTTCTGACACTATCCAACGGGCAAAGCTTTATTATTGGAGTTTTGGTGATGGTACAGGTGATACGACAACGGTGCCGGATATCAGTCATATTTATACAACGACGGGCAGGTTTTTAGTACGGCTGATTGCCATAGACAGTGCAACATGTAATGTTTCAGATACAGCTTACACTACTATCCACGTGGGTAATAATAAAGTTAATTTAGATTTTATTTCACAAAAGATACCGCCATGTACAAACCTGAGCTATAGCTTTACCAACACGTCAACACCAACGTTTGGTGGTTTTAATCCTAATATTTTTACATGGGATTTTGGTGATAATACACCGCCGGTAACCCAGAGCCAGGCACCTCCGATCATTCATGCTTTCGCGGGGCCAGGCACTTACCGCGTTAAATTGTCAATTGATGACACTACGTTTTGTAATTCTCCTGTAGACACAGTAAAAACGGTACGCTTGTCGCCACAGGTAAAAGCTCAGTTTGCGACTCCGCCGAATGGATGCGTTCCTTATACTGCTGACTTCGTAAACAATTCTCTTGGAGGCCTTAGTTTCTTTTGGGATTTTGGAGATGGCACTACTTCCACACAGGATAATCCATCGCATTTATATTCTACGGTTGGAGCTTATGTTGTCAAGCTAACTGCGTTTGATTCATCGTCATGCAATAAAGCAGATTCCATTTCTTTTACCATTACAGTAAGTCCTATTCCATCCGCGGCATTTACTTATAATCCTAATCCTCCGCAGGAAAATAAATTCACCAATTTTGTAAATGAGTCTAGTGGCGCTTCAAACTATTTGTGGAATTTTGGAGATGGTGATACAAGTACAGAGGTAAATCCTTCTCACATATTTCCAGCTACTGCAACTTATAAAGTGTGCCTGAACGCTTCGAACGAGGCAGGTTGCAGCAGGGATACATGCCTGGATGTGCAGGCGCTTATTAGACCTTTGGTAGATGTGCCTTCGGCATTTACTCCCGGTAGGTTTGGCGTTAATAGCCGCATCAAGGTGGAAGGGTTTGGTATAGCGCAAATGAAGTGGTCGATTTACAATCGCTGGGGTCAAAAGGTATTTGAGACATCCAGCAGTAAGAGCTCGTGGGATGGCAAATTTAATGGAAAACTCCAGCCTGTCGATGTGTACACTTATACGTTAGATGTTACTTTTTCTGACGGAAAAAAGTATAGAAAGACAGGCGACATTACATTATTAAGATAATTATAAGCTACAATGAAGAGATGGATTAAAGTATTTTTTTCTTTTTTGATAAGTTGCTCCTTTGTACGGAACAGCATTAGCCAGGATCTGCATTTTTCCCAGTTCTTTAATAATCCTTTACTTACCAATCCTGCCAACACAGGCTTTATACCAGATGCTGATTACAGGTTGGGCGCATCTTATAGAAATCAATATTCTAACATTATGGCTGTTCCATACAAAACCATTTCAGTATATGGGGATGCGCAGGTGCTACGGAACAGAATTGAAACAGGCTGGCTTGGCCTGGGCGGAGTTATATTACGGGATGTTGCAGGCAGTGGCAGCTTAACTTCTACAAAAATATACGGCTCTATCGCGTATCATCAGCAACTGGGTTTAAGCAGCCTGCTTACTGCGGGCTTTAACGTAGGATGGGCCAATAAAAGAATTGACCAAAGTAAGCTCACTTTCCCTGATCAGTTTGATGGTAAGTTTTTTGATGGTACACAGCCTACATCGGTTATGCTATCGAATAATAATGTTAGCTATTTTGATATGCAGGTGGGAATGAACTACGCTTACTTTCCAACAGAAGATATTTATATAAATGCAGGCTACTCTATCCATCATGTAAACCGCCCGAGAGAAACTTTTTTTGCGACTGATCACACACAGGATGATCGGATTTCTCCGAGGCAAATTGCATTTATAAATGGTATTTA
>JBDTSD010000203.1:0-7481 GCA_039931355.1 Ginsengibacter sp. | reverse complement strand
ACGGACGCAATGCAGGCTTGCGCATTGATCATTTCCTGCTAAGTGAGCATGTCGCCAAAAGGCTGACCGGCGCCGGTGTTGATCGCTATGTTCGCGGATGGGAAAAGACAAGTGATCACGGCCCCGTATGGATAGAACTGGCGAATGAGAAAGGTGAGAAAAAATAAAAAATTAGCGAGAGAGATATGCTCATTCTGTATTTTGTGCAGACTGTGACGATGGAACTGAAGTGGCAGTATTGCCCTTAATTATATCGCGGCTATTGCTGCGTTAGGTCTGCCGCACTTGCAGCACTTTTCCCGGAAGAAGGCTTTTGTCTTTTAGCCTTAAAGTCTGCCATTGCTTTTTGTATTTCCTCAAAATATTTTTCTTTATCAGTATTATAAAGATTGCTCATTTCTTCCCTCACCTTACGCATGAAATCTACTGCTTTAAAATTTTCAATTGTCGTTTCCATAAATTATTTCTTTAGGAGTTCGAATATCAATTATTGAATAGCCAAATTTAAGATTAATTGAATTATACTGCCTGATGCGAAAAAAGTTTACCATGTGTTTAAAGTTCCAACTTATTAAGCTTTCAACTTTTAAAATTGTTGCAATCGCAATATGTTGAGCATCAGATTCATATTTTGGTGTCAAAGCTCCTTCCTTAATGTAGTGTTGAGCAAGCCTGTCTTGTTCTTTGGTTAATGAAACTAATTCTAAGTATGCATCTGGAATTGAGTTGGTAAGTTGGCGAACCCGCAAAGGCGCAGGAACTAATTCTCTAACAGTTATATCAGAAAGTACAATTGTAAATTTTCCTTGTCTTGCCTGCTCAAAAAAAGGAATTGTCCATTCTTCAAACTCTTCATCTTCGTATCCGCCCCAAACAGATGTATCAACATAAAATTTCATATTCAAACTTACATAAAATTGCTCTGTCGTTTTGAAGTTCAGGTTTTCAAAGTAAGCTTTCTCTCAACATTATTAATAGTTACGCTTGCAAGATTTCTATATCTTCAAATTATTTGTACAAAACTTGCCTGTGTTCGCTAAAATATATTTTTCGTTTTGTACGCGGTAGTACTTTCATTATCACTTCGCTTCCATCCGCCGCATATTCTTGCTGATAAACACTAAAGCTCTTGTTCACGCCGGTCGTTTCAAGCTCTTTGTAAAATATTTTCGCGTAGCGAACCACTTCTTTTATAAGGCGCGTAATTTTTGCGGCAGGTATTTTTCCTGTAACAGATAATGGATGAACACCCGCCCGGTAGAGTGCTTCATTTCGTATTTTATTTCCCACGCCTGAGAATATTTTTTGATCCATCAATACATCATCAATAGTTTTATCCGCATAGTTTTTTAGCAGGCTTTTTACAAAGGCCGGATCAAATTTATCGCTCATGATGTCAACCTGCCAATCGTATATTTCTTCGGGCTTACCATTTAGTTTTTGCGCTCTCACCACATACCCGTTTATCTCGCCTTTGGTAAATTCAAGAAAGAATGACCGGTTTACTTTCTTGCGTTCGTTGATTAATATTTCTCCGAAAAGCATGAGGTGCACACGCACTGTTCCATTTGCGAAAACAAATAATAAATGCTTGCCCCAGGTAAGAATGTCCTGTAGTTTTTTTCCTTTTATCCAGGCTGTGGGCATAGGCCCATAGCCACCTGCATTTTTTACAATCTTACCTTTGAAAGGCAACAATTTATTTTTTAAATGCAATAAAGACGGGCCTTCCGGCATATAAATTATTTTAAGAGATTTGCTAAAAGTAAAAAATTACAATTCCGTTTCTGGCAATTGTAATTTTTTGAATGAAGTTTTTTATTTAAAATCTACTCGCCTTCTTTAATTTTTTTCTCCGCGTCTTTATCGTCAAAACCTTCAGCGATCCCATGCATTAAAGAAGATACAGGCCCTTCCATGTGTTCCTGCGGATCAGGCGTATGAAGTGTTTCAGGATCTGATTTCAACAAGGCTTGTTTCTGTTGGTCCTTTAATTCTTCTTCTTTTTGTTTTTCGTTCTCCATGGTATATTATTTTGGTTAAAAACATTTTGTTTTAAAAATTGTTCAGGGATTGATGAAGAAATAAATTACTTTCTTTAATTAAGATTACGAAACTTACCAGTGCCTTCGGCTGCTTTTTTATCTACAGCCTCTTCATTTATTTTTCGAAAGCGTGTATATAATTCTTCCTACACAAGATTGCCGACCCCCCAGCCGCTTTCCGAAGCAGGGATTAGGTTTTGTTTTATCCATCCTCCATTCCGCTTTTTAATTTCTAATTTCAGAGGAGTTGAATACTCAATAAATCACCAATCGCTTTAGCGGTTCTTATTAAATTGTCTTTTGTGTTTTTTATCGCTTCGCTCATTTCAGCTGGCTCGTTATTTATTGAAAGCAATGCATCAAAATATTTTTGTAAATCTTTTTCTGAATTGAGAGGCACTTTACCTGCTATACCTATTACAGGGATATTTTTTTCTTTTGCTCTCAATGCAACACCATAGGGCCCTTTGCCTTCCAGCGTTTGAGCATCTATGCTTCCTTCTCCTGTTATTACAAGATCGGCTTTTTGCAAGGCTTCATCAAAAGATGTGAGGGCAAGAAAATAATCTATGCCATCAACCAATTTTGCATTACAAAAAGTAGCGAGGCCTGCGGCAACACCTCCTGATGCACCGCCGTGTTCTATTGTTGACATGTCCAGCCCTGTTTGTATAAGGGCGACATCGCTAAATTTTGTAAGCGCTTTTTCTAACTTATTTACATCTTCATCAGAAGCGCCTTTTTGCGGGCCAAATATTTTTGGCGCACCGTTTTCTCCCAGCAATTTATTTTTTACATCACAAAGAATTATCAGTTCACAATTCAATATTCTTTTATCAAAAGTAGAAAGATCAATAGCCGCAAGATTGATAAGCCCTTCGGGCAAATTTTTTAAAACTTCATTTTTATCATTAAGAAAACGTACGCCTAAAGCTTCTAAAATTCCCGTGCCTCCATCTACTGTTGCGCTGCCTCCGATGCACATAATGATCTTGCTGACACCTTTATCCAACGCATGTTTTATCAACTCGCCCGTACCAAATGTTGTAGCATGCAAAGGATTTAATTCATCAGGTTTTAAAAACTTTATACCGGAAGCATCAGCCAATTCGATCACTGCAGTATTGCCTTCATCAATCAATCCAAAAGACGAATCTATCTTTCTTCCCAAAGCATCATGCGCTTTTATTTTATGAGGTATGCCATCGTGTTTTTTAACGATCAGTGCTGCCGTTCCATCACCGCCATCACCAATGGGGAAACATTTGAAGGTGCAATTCAATTTGCTTTGCTGCAATCCTTCTGCAATAGCTGCTGCAACAGCGGATGCATCGAGGCTGTTCTTAAAAGCATTTGGCGCAATGAGTATGTGCATGATTGTATGATGATAGATTATAAGCCATGAATGAGATTACTTCACTTCGTCAATAATGAAGATTTAAGAAGCGCAAAAAAAAGACCGCTTAATTGCTTTATAACCTTAGTAGATAATGTTTCAATAATTTTTCAACCTTATTACCTTCTTAACTTTTTTTCCCGCTTTTTTGATTGATTTAAAATAAGGTAATAAGGTAAAATCATCACATTTATTTGGTTTCTTCTAAGGTTTCTAATTCTTAATAATTTACCATTTATCCTGGCTAAAGTTTGTAAGCTATATTCTTGAATTTAATTTTGTTACCTGATCTTATTAGACTATAAATGATAGCAAATAAACCATAAGCAGTGTTACCAATCCCATCAACATGGTTGCTACTGAATAAACCTTTAGCATCGTTTTCATTTCAAGCCCTGAGAATTTTGCTATCACCCAAAAGTAAGCATCGTTCGCATGCGATATCATCATAGAACCCGCACCCATGGCCAGCACACAAAGCAATTTTCCCGATTCTGTTTCAAGGCCCAGGGCCGGCAACATTGGCTGAATAATAGAGGCCGCGGTGATGATAGCAACCGTAGAAGAACCCTGTGCCGTTTTAAGAATGAATGTGAGTAAAAATGGAAAGGCAATTCCAAGGCTGCCCAACGGAAGAGCGGCACTAAAGTGCTCACCGATTTTCGTAGCAGCTAACACGGCTCCAAAGGCGCCACCTGCACCAATGATTACCAAAATGCCTCCGGCCTTTTCGGCGGCTTCCTGCAGTTGTTTACTTAGTGTATCTCTTGTCCATGACCTGCTGCAATTCAACGCTAGTAATACGCCGATCGCTAAAGCAATTGCCGGGTCGCCCAATGCAGAAAAAATGCTAAGCCATCCGCTCTCCACAGATTTCTCCAGCACTAAAAAAGACTTTAGCGCAATCAAAAGAATAGGGATCAATACAGGAAGAAATGCCTTGATCGCAGAAGGCGGTTTTGATTTCGCTTCAGGAATTATTTCTTCTTCAACCACAGGAGCCGTAATTTTTTTGCCTGCATATTTAGCCCACCAATGCCCAACAAACATGGCGGGAATTGCAGCAACAATTCCGATTAAAATTAATTTTCCAAAATCAACACCAATAAGTCCCGCTGCAGAAGCCGCGCCGGGATGTGGCGGAATTAAACAATGTATTGCATATAAACCTGTCGCAAGTGAAACGCTTGTGACAACAACGGAAATACCTGTGCGGCTTGCCAAAGAACGGTTGAGCCCGCTCAAAACTATAAACCCTGAATCGCAAAAAATAGGCATGCCTACAATAAAGCCGGTAATGCTCAAAGCAAGTGCGGCGTTCTTTTCACCCACCACTTTCAGAATAAAAGAAGCCATCACTCTTGTACTGCCCGTATGCTCAAGTATTACGCCCAGCGTGGTTCCCAGCACAATGATGAGGCCAAGCGATTTCATAATATTTCCAAAGCCTTCCTTCACAGAATCAATAATACCCGCGACCGGCATTTGCACACCAAGCCCCACAACAAAGCAGGCAATGAGTAAAGCAAAAAAAGCATGAACGCGGTACTTTGCCGTAAGAATTACAATCACCATAATGCCCGCCAATAAACAAATCATTACCTGGAGAAAAGAATTTGCCATGAGTGTTTTTTAGAAATTTTTTACAAGATAAGATTCCTATGTGTTGCAAATTTCTTTCGATGGCAGAAACATTAGTAAAGCAATCTGATTTGGGAGGATTGGTGGTATTGTTTAGTTTTAAAGGCAGCAGTACAAAAAAGCTAGCTGCTACTTTATCGACACATCATGAGTACGGGACACACCAAAGAAGAAAGAATTAATACTGTTTATGGCGGCGGCGGACATGTCGTTATTTTAGGTGCTGGAGCAAGCGTCGCCTCTACCTTAAGAAATCCCGCTACAAATGGTAAACCACTTCCTTTGATGAATAATTTCATAGAAGTTGTTGGCTTAACTGAGGTTATTGCCAAAATTCCTGACAGATTAAAATCTGATAATTTTGAAATCCTTTATAGCAATCTGCATCAAGACAATCCAGAATCGGAAGAAATCGGAGAAATTGAAAATAGAGTTTATGAATATTTTAAATCACTTCGATTGCCGGATGAGCCAACGATTTATGATTATTTAGTTCTGTCTTTACGCCCAAGAGATTTAATTGCAACATTTAATTGGGACCCATTTTTATATCAAGCGTGGAATCGAAGTGGTAATGTTGGAGATAGACCTTATATCGCGTATAAATAAACTTACCACAAAATTTGTATTCCAATAATTCACAAACAAAATAATTACAAATGGAATTCAACCCAGGCAACCATGTTATTAAGCTCTGTGTTCAAGGTATGGGCATGGAAGAAAAAGGCGAACCTGCAGAAGCTAGCAAACTATTTCTGCAAGCCTGGAACGAAGCAACAAACGACTTTGAAAAATTTACTGCTGCTTATTATGTGGCCCGGCATCAACACAATGTTCCCGACAAATTAAAATGGCTGGAAACCGCTTTGCAGTTTGCACTAAAAATAAATGATGTAACTGTTAGCGGAGCGTTTCCTGCTCTATATTCAAACATTGCCAAATGCTACGAGGACTTACACGACCCTGGCAACGCAAAAAAGAATAATGAATTAGCAATTTCGTTCACGGATAAACCGTCTGACAACGGACCTTTTTATCACGGCACCAGGGCAGATTTGCAGGCTGACGATTTGCTGACGGCAGGGTACAATTCTAATTACCAATCAGCACTAACAATGAATCACATTTATTTTACAGCCATTGCTAACGGGGCGGGACTTGCTGCGGCATTAGCTAATGGTGATGGACGTGAACGTGTTTATATTGTTGAACCAACAGGGAGCTTTGAAAATGACCCAAACGTTACTGACAAAAAATTTCCGGGCAATCCCACACGCTCTTACCGCACCGAGGCACCATTGAAAATTGTTGGCGAGGCCACAGATTGGGTGCGGCAAACACCCGGGGAGCTACAACAATGGCGTGAAAAGCTGGCGAATAACAAAGGAGAAATTATTAATTAATATTTGGGATTTCTACATCCCTCGCTCCTCGCTGCTGCTAAAAAAAGTTTGTTCTGAAACTAGCAAGCTATTGAGTTTTCTTCTCCACCTCAGCAATAAAATAATGTTTACAATCATTAATGCTTATTTCATCTAAGGCATCAATAAAATTTTTGTAAGAGCTTTCCGGTGTTGGCTTAATGATAATGGTGAGTTTATTTTTATCTATGTGATTATTGGTAAGGCTTATTTGTTTTTGTTGAATAATACTTCGCATTGAGCCAAAGCCAAGGTTCATGGTTTCTTTTGCAAAGCCTTCATAATACCCAATGCTGTCATTTCCTTTCAAAATAAATGTAAGCGTGGTTGCCTGTCCTGTTAAGGTGCTATCGGTTGAATCTTTTGGTAGCAATAATTTCATTTGCTTCTGCTCCTGCAATGTTGTTGTTATAATAAAAAAAGTTATTAAAAGAAAACCGAGGTCAACCATCGGCGTGAGGTCAACCCTGATATTTTTCTTTATAAATTTTTGTTTGTTCGGTTTGGTGTTGGCAATTATCTCAGCCATAAATGATATTTATTGCTAAGAGCTTACTTTAAATTTTTTCCATAAAGAAATGATTGAAGCGAATTGTGAGAGGTGCACTTTATTATAAAAATTTATCCTGTTTAAATTCTTATTTGAAATACCATCCCGTATCAGTAAACTTTCTTAAAAGCGCTGTAATGAGCCGCTCATCCACAAGTGTGCTTTATCATTTTTTTATTGTGTTAACTTCAAATTGAAAAACTTCTTCTCAATTATGTTCTGAAAATTATGTGGTCAAAATTGAATGCAATACATAAGATTTATGAAACAAAGAATGTTTATACATAGGATCATCTTATTGCTTTGTATGTCAAATTTCCTGGCAAACTTTTCGCAGGCACAGCCCGGAGATTGTGTTTTGTTGCCACCTGCAATCACCATTGACTTTGGTGCAGGCAATATAAATGATGTCAATTTTTACCGGCTTT
>JBDTSD010000202.1:0-7485 GCA_039931355.1 Ginsengibacter sp. | reverse complement strand
TACGGTTCTGTGAGGAGCAGGGGGTGAAATTCCCCTTGCTTACTCGACTGGCTGCTGTATTTCTGTCATGTGGTCTAATGCTTGTGTCTACCGTAATGATTGCTTGTGCTTGAATGTTTATAGCTTCCTCCTTTGTGAGAGCTTCCACGTCCACCCGAATAACTTCCACCATGGCTTGAAGAATGTCTGCTACCTGAATACTTTTTTTGAGCAGATGCATTTGTCGCAGTCAAAACGAATAGAAGGGAAATAAATAATCCTAACAAGATTGATTTTTTTTGCATGATTTTTATTTTAAGTGTTATTAAATATAAGTTTTCTTTCCGTTACTATTAATATAATATCTACCACCACGAGGACCTGTATAAATTTTGTGTCCATTATAGTAGTCTCCATTTTTAGAAGAACTACTTTTCATTTTATGTGACTTATGTGTTTTTGTTTTGCTTTTACTTTTTTGAGCAAATAGCTGTGTTGTCCCGACTGTTAGCACTAAAAAAAGTAGAAGGAAAATGTTTTTAAACTTTGTTGTCATTGTTGCCTTATTTTAATTTGAAAAATTCTTTGTGTGTGAAAAATACATCTAAGCTTTTTGGGTCTGCACCCTTTTGGATTGAAATTGCAGCTTCTACTTTTGCATAATCGTTCATTTGGTCATAACTTAAATCAAATATCTCTTGTAAGTCCACTTTTAAAAGTGCCTCTTCATCACTGATATAATTGTCCTGATAAATTCTTGATAGTTGTGAAGCTATTGTTGCTTCAATGTCTGCTTTGTTGTGATAATAAAAATCACCTGGTTGAATACGAAACAATACTTTCAAAAATTTGACATTTTCTTTTTCAATAGCTGTCAAAATATCGTCTTCTAAAATATTTTTGATGTATTCAATTATCAAATGCAAAAAGTCAACTTTTGCAATAGAGTAATTTACGCTCTTGCGTTTTAATACTTCGTCAATACTTTCCTTAGAAACAGATTTTTTAATAATTGCTGAGCATATTTCTTGCAAATAGTCTGATAACACAATTCTCTTTTCAATTTCCTGAAATGATATGCTAAGATTTTCTTTGTCCATAAGTAGTCGTGAGGTTTGTTAATATAGCAGCCAACGTTTGTATTTATGTTATAAGACGCAAGCTATAAAAAAAATCGTATCTAATAATCAATACTTTAGCGTTATACTTTTTGTATTGTTGTTAGTACAATCGGAACTTTAAAAAATCGTAATATGTTGTTTCTTTTCTCAAAACGGCAGTTCTTCTTTGCTGATTTCTTCTATGCCTTCTTCGGTTGCTTTTAGCTTTTTTTCCAATAACAATACCTGGTCGGCTACTACTTCCGTTACATATTTTTTGTGCCCTTCTTTATCCTCGTACCTGCGGCTGCGAAGCTTACCCTCAATGTATATAAGGCTTCCCTTCTGTATATATTTATTGGCAAAGGTGGCAAGTGCCCGCCAAACAATAATGGAGTGCCACTCTGTTCTAGATTGTGCATCGCCGTTTTTAAGCCGGTAGCTTTCTGTAGTAGCAATTGTTAGTTTCGCTACGGGAGTACCATCCTGCAAAGTTTTATATTCAGGCTCTTTGCCGATGTTACCTATTAATATTACTTTATTTATTCCCCTCATTCTTATGTATTTGCTAAAATACAAAATAATTTAAGCTCTTTTTTACCAATCTATTTCCCCCGACTTATATAGATCATCAAATGGGCTCACGATGTTTACCAGTTGCTTTTTGCTTACATGAAGATATCTTTCAGTAGTTTTTAAGTTAAAATGTCCCAGCAAATCCTTGATATATTTTATATCAGTTCCTTTATCTAACAAATGGGTAGCAAAACTATGGCGAAGGCTGTGTATGCCTACTTCTTTTCTTATACCAGCTTTCTGCTTTGCATTAGCAAATATTTGTTGCACTGTTCTTGTAGGGTAGGCGCCACTCGTTTGCTCACTTTCAAATAACCAGTGTTTGGGCACCGGCTTATACTCCTGCAAATACTTTCTTAAAATATCCAATACAAGCGGGCTTAAGTTTACATACCTGTCCTTCTTTCCTTTGGCCCTCTCTATAAAAATTTGCATTCTCGTACTATCTATGTGCGATATTTTTAAATTTACAATCTCGCTTACCCTAAGTCCGGCACTGTATGCTGTGAAGAGCATGGCTTTATGCTTTTTGTTGTGCAATGCGCTAAACAGCTTTCTCAGCTCGTCTTCGTTTAATAGTTTCGGTAATATCACTGGCTTCTTTGGCCTTGGTATTTCCCAAAAAAACTTTTCTCTTCCCAATACCTGCTCGTAGTAAAATTTGAGTGCATTAATTTTTGAGTGCAAAGTGTTCTCGCTCAGTTTCAATTTCTCATAACAATATTGCATGTAATCTTTAATGCGTGTTGCAGTAAATTCATGGGCAGGCACATTACCAATCGTTTGTAAAAATTGCATAAACTCATTTGTATAAGTACGAATGGTGGATGAACTGTAGGCTTTTAATACAAGTTGTTGTTTAAATTTTTGAAGGGCTTCGTTATTTTCTATACTTAATTTGATAACGGTATGCTGCTGTACAGGTTTTAATGGCTTTAATGCAATTGTTGGTTTTAGTAAATTTTTATTTGTTACCCTACTTCCAACCTCCAGACTGCTATTCTTCCTTTCTAAAAGATATTTTTTCAACTCCTCTATATGTAAGATTGCTTTTCCTGATAATGCCTTACATAGCTGTTCGTAATTTATTTCTGTGCATGGAATGTACCAACACTTGTTAGTCTTGCTCCATTTTGCCCCGGCTTGTTTTTGATAATAATGATTGAGCATGGCATTTTGCCGGGAGTATATGCCGATGCATTCAGCACCTTTATGCGTTAATGGCTTTAATGTTACTGCTTCCATCTTTTAAATCTAAGTAAAGCAAAGCATTTATACAAACGGCTGGCTGCAACTTGCGGAGGTAAAGAATATTTTTTAAAATTATTCTCAACGCGGTTTTCATTTCCTTTTCAATAAGCTAATTACCAGGAAAGCAGTAAAGGAAAACCCCGTGACTGACCACTTTTCAAATTAAACCACACGCCATCTTCCGGCGGAGACAATATTACGACCGGTTACTATATAGGGAAAATGGAGTGAGAAAAATATTTTAATAAATAGTCCGGGGAATTATGTTGAAATCTTAGGTGTATCATGCCGATTGCAGAAGGCTTTGGATTAAATATTAGTATAGTCGGTATAACATCTACAAAAAAACCTATAAACAATGCTCAAAAAAAATGAAGAATAGATCAACTTCTCTGAGACATAGCCCAACTTCAATGAAACATGCAACAGCTTCTATGAGACAATAGCCTGTGTTTCATTTTTTCTGCATAAAATTTATTTGCAAAATCACAGAAAAACCGAGACATAGATCAACTTCTATGAGACATGCATCAACTGCTCTGAAACATGCATCAACTTCTCTGAGACAATGGCCCATGGCTCCGGGTTTTTGCCGTACATTTTTCGGATACTGAAAAAAGTTTCTAAAAAATAAAAATATTTTTTTCGCCTTTTCAACTTTTATGAGAAAATGCATCTTTATATTTTTCAACAAGTTGCGAAGGGAAATTTTACCGGTTTTATTTTACCGGTTTTTGTTCCGGTGCGGCGGCGGGCAGGCGGGGGTTTATTACAACAATAAAAACGAGCGAATTGCTGTTTTATAAAAAAAATCCTTAGCCGCATTTATTTAAAATTTAAAATCTAATACCATGGCTATACTAGCTATTACCAACGGGTTCGACAGGTTGTCTGACCCGGATCTTGAAACCAAGGCTGACCAGGTACTCCAGGGAGTATCGGATAACGTTGCCTATTTCCCAAAGCCGAAACCGGCGTTGGCAGAAATGAAAACGCTTATCGGAAAATTTCATACCGCGCTTGTCGCCAGTAAAGATGGCGACCGCCTGAAGATCGCGGTAAAAAATCAAAAACGCCAGGAGCTTATTGACGGGCTTCACCTGTGGGGCGCTTATGTATTATCTCAGGCAAACGGCGACCCGGTGGTGGCGATGTCTTCTAACTTCAGGCTGCGCAGAACACCATCTCCCAAGCCACCTATTGGCAAGCCGGAAAACTTTCGCGTGGTGGCCGGCCCAAACCCACTGCAGCTTGCAGCCAGGGTAAATACAGTGGCTGGCGCCAACAGCTACATTTTGCAATACGCCAGCGACGAAATGATGGCGACAGACAACTGGAAGGGTGAGCCGAGCACTACTACCAAATGTACATTGAACGGGCTTACCTCCGGCACCGTGTACAATTGCCGCATGGTGGCCATCGGCCCAAGAAACCAGGTGATGTACAGCGACGTACTACGTTGCAGAGTTGCATAATTACCGAAACTGGCTAAGGACTTTTTTTTAAAAAACAAACAGGCTACTACGGTAGTCTTTTTTGTTCCAGCTCTCGTTGGTCTTTCTCTAAAATTAAGAATATTCCAAACAACTAAAAGATGCCGCTGATGTCTGGAGTTTGTGGGGATCGCATTGTGTGCTGCTTCACCAACATCAGTTAGAAGCCATGCAATAATTTATATTAACCTATCAAATGCGTAAGAAATGTAAATCCAATAGCTACCAGATAATTTATATTTTTTTAAAAGTTATCATTCTCTTAGCCTAACAATTCTCTGCTGGTTGTCGGTGATTGCCAGGCTGCAAAACCATCGGCACAAATACTCAACAATGGCGATGGCCGGGCTTCGGACTATTAGGGGAAGACCAACGGGAACAGAAGATTTAATGAAACTGGTAAATAAGTTTTTAACTGGCTCCGGCATTTCGATTATCTAATTGCATGTTGGCGAGGACGATAACACCAGCAATAACGAGCTGATACTGTGTGCCGCAATAAAATGTTACAAAAAGTCACAAAATGTTACAATCAAAACTCTATCACACCAGCGCCTCCCACAAAATCTCCACCGGGTGCTTTGCCTTCACACCCGTTCCATCTTTTACCTGGTGGCGGCAACTGGTACCTGGTGCGGCAATGATGGTATCAGGCTCACTGTTACGCACAGCCGGAAATAACACAAGCTCGCCAATCTTCATCGAAAGATCATAATGTTCTTTTTCATAACCGAAAGAACCGGCCATACCGCAGCAACCGGAGGGAATAACCTCAACCGTATAATTTTCAGGGAACGATAACATTTTTGCAGACGGAGCAACAGAGGTCAATGCTTTTTGCTGGCAATGGCCGTGGAGCTTTATTAATTTTTTTTCTTTGGTAAAAAGATCAGTGCTGATATTTCCTTTGTCAATTTCCGTTGCAATAAATTCATCTATTAAAAAAACATTTTTCTCCAATGCTTTTGCAGCTTCAAAATTTTCATCGGTGGCAAGGTCAACATATTCATCAATGAAAGTAAGAATGGCACTTGGCTCTATGCCAATCAACGGTGTCTCTTCATTTATTATTTTACTAAAAGTCACAATATTTTTATTGGCTATTTCTTTTGCCTTTCTCAATAGACCTTTGGAAAGCCACGTCCTGCCGCTTTCTTCATGATCGGTCATCAATACTTTATAGCCTAATTTTTCCAACAACAAAATTCCTTTCTGCCCAATCTCCACATCATTATAATTCGTGAATTCATCACAAAAAAGATAGACAGTCTTCTGGCGGTTCTCACTCCCCTTTAGAGGCTGGGGGTAGGGGCGGGGGGTAAACCATTTTCTTAAAGTCGTTTTATGAATAGTTGGCATCGAACGCTCCGGTGCAAAGCCTGCCAATCGTTTAACCATGTTGCCAATCGCCTTTGAACTCATTACGGAATTATAAACACCGGGAAGGATTGCTCCTAATTTTGCAGAACTCGTAAAATTCGCAATCAGCTTTGCACGAAACGGAACTCCGTTTGCATCATAATATTGTTGGAGAAATTCTGCTTTCAATTTAGCAACATCCACATTGGAAGGGCATTCCGATTTACAACCTTTGCAACTCAAACACAGGTCCATCACTTCATAAATCTCTTTATGATCAAAGCGATTCATCTTTTGTGAATTGGTAAGAAACTCACGCAGGATATTCGCTCTTGCTCTTGTAGTATCTTTTTCATTTTTTGTCGCCATGTAACTGGGGCACATCGTACCACCTGACAAATGTGTTTTGCGGCAATCACCCGTGCCATTGCATTGCTCCGCATGTTGCAGCACATCCTGGTTGTAGTAGCGAAAAATAGTATTGAACTTTGGTGTCTGCTGGCCGGGTTCATAACGCAGCATGGTATTCATCGGCGGCGTATCAACAATCTTATTTGGGTTAAAAATATTTTGTGGGTCCCATGTATGCTTAATCACTTTCAGCAGCTCATAATTTTTATCACCTACCATTTGTTTTATAAACTCTCCACGTAATCTGCCATCGCCATGCTCACCGCTTAGAGAGCCGTTATATCTTTTTACCAATGCAGCAACCTCTTCAGCAATCGTCCTGAAAAGTTTATTGCCTTCCACAGTTTTAAGATTGAGAATCGGGCGCAGGTGAATTTCTCCCGAGCCGGCATGGGCATAATGCACGGCGTTTAAATTGTACTTCTTTAATATTTCATTGAACTCCGCGATGTAGGAGGGAAGGTCATTTACATCCACTGCGGTGTCTTCAATCACCGGGACTGCTTTTTCATTACCGGGAATATTTCCCAAAAGCCCAAGGCCGGCTCTGCGAAGCGACCATATTTTTTTTGTATCATCTCCAAACAACAATGGAAAGTGATAACCCAACCCTGCTGCACGCATTTCTTCTTCTACATTTTTTGCGATGGCTGTTATTTCTTCCCGTGTTGCTCTTGCAAATTCAATTACTAAAATTGCACCGGGATCGCCCTGTACAAAGAAGCGATTCTTCCTTTGCTCAATATTATCTTTTGTACATTCAAGGATATAACTATCTATTAGCTCACTTGCACTGGGCTTATATTTCAGCCCGATAAGGTTTGCTCTTAATGATTCATCAATAGAATTAAAATGAACGCAAAGCAGACCAACTTCTTTCGGCGGCAATGGAATTATATTCAATTTTATTTCCGTGATAAAAGCCAAAGTTCCTTCCGAGCCGGCAATCAATTTGCAAAAATTAAAATCCGGTTGCCCGGCAGTAAAGGGAGCAGTGTCCAATAAAACATCAATGGCGTAACCTGTGTTTCTGCGATGAATTGTTTTCTTTGGATATTGGCTTCGTATCTCCACCTGGTTGTCGTAATTGCTGAGCAGGCTTCTTGTAGTTTTATAGATGCTAGCTTCAAGAGAATCGCCTTCGCATTTCGCATGAAATTCATCTGCGTTCAATGTTTTAAAAACGGTTTCAGAACCATCGGCCAGTATGGCATTTATTTCCAGCGCGTGGTCTCTGGTGCTGCCATACACGACAGAGTTGGATCCGCATGAATTGTTGCCCACCATTCCGCCGATCATAGCGCGGTTGGCTGTGG
>JBDTSD010000201.1:0-7499 GCA_039931355.1 Ginsengibacter sp. | reverse complement strand
ACTATCGCCAGCCAGAATTTATAAGGAGAAAAATTCAGCGTCGTGGATATAATTCTGTGAGGAAGCAACGGAAGGATTACACCGGCAATTACCAGGAACTTGGCAAGTGTGATGAATTCATTGTTATCAAATTTTTCGGAGAATTGAAAGAGCGTCTCTTTTAATTCCGTTAAGATCACCACACAAACAACTATCAAAAGAACCAGCCACACTGGCTGTGTGAATACCAGTGGCGCAAGGCAATAAGTGATCAGTGCAATAACAAAGGAAGTGATGCCGAACTTTTTCTGTATAATTATTTTCTGGTAATAATTAATGGCCAGTAAAATCATAATTGCAAATCCGCCACTGAGAAAAGGCAGCAGCGTTTGCGGGCTGATGACATAAAGAATAAATCCTAAAATCCCAATCAGCGTAAAGGTTCTGTCAGTACCGAAACGGGTTCCAAATTCTTCTTTTATATACCGGCCTCTCTGCTCCAGCCCTATGAGTAGTGAAAACAAAAGGACAAGAATGAACTTAATAATTCCCGGTGGAATAAGATGTAGTAATTCGTCGCCCATGTTTGCGTTTATGCAATAGTGACAGTAAAGTACAACTTATGCTTCAGCGATCCATATTTTTGCTTCCTCCAATGCTGTTTTTTAAACACACGCACTTCACAAGGGAGGAGGTAACCAAAAATTTTGCAAATGTATTTATCAAATGATGATCAGATACGAAAGCAACTTTTTCCCATGATGATAAATCAGGAAAATCTATCTTATTGCCGCCATTTTAAAAACTCCATTTCAACCTAAGATAAATAAGGCTGCCGTAGCCGGCATAAAGTGTGCCTTCTTTACCAAAAAACAATTGTCCTCCCGAAAGAAACTCAACATTGTTTGTTAATGAGAAAGTGAAGAATGGTCCGGTAAAAAAAGAACCATCTGCGGGGTCAATAATGCCTGCAACATCCCCGCGAATTAGCGGCGTAAATTGGTAAGCCACTTCACCGAATAAAGAATGTTTTGCAGGTGATAAAGATTTGGCAGATACATTTTCCAGCAACAAATTAGTTTGTGTGCCGTTTGCATTTAATACACCTTTGCTGTTGTACAGATAAGCGCCATGTAAATACAAACTATTATTAAAAGTATAATTAATGCCAGCCGATGCAGAGATTACAGTATGAGATGAGGATGTTTTTTTATCAGGAATAAAGGCGGTGATTTCTCCATTAAAGCCTGCCTGTCCTAATACACCCGACCAACCGCCGCCAATAACATAATCCGTATTTACTTTGCCTGCAACAAACTGAAAATCGTAGCTTTTATAATTAAACCGGTAAAGCCCGGCAATGATAGAACTGTCTGAAGTCTTGCCGGGTTTGTAAGCTATTTCAGCAGATGAGGTGCTATTGAGATAATATTGCACCCTGATAGCATCAGTGCCCGGGCGCTCTTCATAATCGAAATCAAAATAAGAGTAAGCATTAAAAATATCGTTAGGATTCCAAACAAGATTTAATCCCCAGTTGATACGTTGCCTGCCTGCTGTCAACTGCCATTTACCTTTGGAATAATCTATGGAAGCCCTGTCAATAGTACTATGTAATAAATACGATGGCCCTTGAGCAATTACTTTGCTGAGGTCAAAAAATGAATTGCTGTTTTCAAGCAATGATTTATTAGCAGTATAAATGGAAACCGATTCACCATAAAAAAACCGATTACGCAGGCCCACTTGAATCTTCCAACTGCTGTCGGGATACCAATGAACATCCACACGGTTATGAATAAGATTATCGAATGTCCATTGTTGATTCACATTCTTAAATTGTATGGATTGCAAGTCTTTGAGATATCCGCTTATTGCCCATTTGGAAACTTTCGGTGTTGTTATGAGTTGTTGTGAAGTGGCAGTGCTGTCATTGGTTTCCTGTGCATACATTGATGATGTAAAAATACTTTGCAGCAATACCAACAAAATAAATATTCTAAAAAAGAAATTACTCTTCATTATTATCTTTTACTGTTTTAACATCACTAATCACCTTACCATCTTCAAGGGTAACGATGCGTTTTGCTTTATCCATTACACGCTGATCATGTGTTGAAAAAATAAAAGTGACATTTTCTTTTTCATTCATGCCTGCCATCAGGTCAAGAAGTGCAGCGCTTGATTTAGAATCGAGATTAGCCGTAGGTTCATCTGCCAGGATGAACTTTGGCTTTGATGCCAAAGCTCTCGCAACCGCAACTCTTTGTTGCTGTCCGCCGGAAAGGTATTTGGGCCTCACTTTCAGTTTATCAGGCAAGCCCATTGCATCCATTAAATAAGATACCCTGTCGTGTGTTTCTTTTTTATTGCGGTGTTGCAATTGCATAATGAACTCAACATTTTCTTCCACGTTTAATACCGGGATAAGATTATAGGATTGAAAAACAAAACCGATATTCTTTAAACGAAAATCAACCAGCTTACCGGCAGGTAATTGAGTAATATCCGTTCCTTCTATTATCACGGTTCCTTCGGTGGGTTTATCCAATCCGCCCATCATATTCAGCAAGGTGGTTTTGCCACAGCCCGAAGGGCCTACAACGGCAGTGAATTCTCCACGCTCAAAAGTGAGGTCAATCCCATTAAGCGCATGAACGGGGACTATATTCTCAGTATATGTTTTTACAAGGCTTTTTATTTCTATCACTGACATGATATGTTGTTTTTATTTAGTCGCAAGTAGAAAGTAGTGAGTCGCAAGACACGGCACTCCTTCCTTATTTTTCTTTATTTGCTTTTTGTCATTTGTCATTTCTTACTCTCCTCTCACTGCCTCCGCCGGATTCATCCTGATAGCCCGCAAAGCGGGAAATATTCCCGCAATAATTGAAATAATAATTACCAGGATTGCTAACTGCACATAAAACCCAATGCCAAGCTGAGGATATACCATACTGCTGTAGCCAAGCGCATTCACTCCTTCGCCTATTATAGATAAATTAATACCGGCCTTGCCGAAATAAATAATGGTACCTAAGCTCAACAGTACTCCAATTGCCGCTCCTGTGAGAGAAAGCAAAATCGTTTCCAGAACAATCATACGAAATACTTTGCCCGGCGCCATGCCGATAGACATCAACATACCTATCTCTCTTGTCCTGTCAAGCACAGCCATTAACATTGTGTTTATAATTCCGAACGCCAATGCAATGAGAATGATGCCGACAAATATGAGTGTGAACTCCTCCATAGTACCCGACATGGCCTGTAGCATAGGCGACAATTGTTGCCATGCCTGTACCTGCAAATTGGGAAATTGTTTTTTTAATTGTGTTGTTATTGATTTGGTGTCATCCGTATTATTCAGCAAAACGGTAATGGCAGAAACTGTGTTCTCCGGAAAATTGATTAAGCGTTGCAAATCTTTGCGGTGTACAAATACATTTAATTTATCAAAGTCTGTATTATGTGTGTGGAAAATGCCTGTTACTTTAAAGGCTCCGTAAGTAATATCTCCACCGGTAGTTTGCAACGTCATCACTATTCGTGAATGTATTTTCGCATGCAACTTATCTGCCAGTTGTTGCCCTATTACTATCGGGTTATCTTCATCCGTTTCAAAGTAACTACCATCTACCAGGGATTGATAGAGATTGCTTACCATTTTTTGTTGCACGGGATTCACTGCATTGATCATAATGCCGGTAGAACTTGTAGCGGTAGAAGCCATTGCCATCATCTGTATGCGAGGCGACACATTGGCCACATCGGCTTTTTTTTCTATTGTTTTGACAATACTATCTGCATTGGGAATATCCTGTAAAATATCATAATTAAGCAGGAAGTTTTTTGCATTGAGCTGTATGCTTCCTGTCTCTGTATGTATGGTAGAAAATATTTGCTGCTCTGCCATTCCATTCATAAAAGCGGTTGAAAAAATGCCGCCCCAAAGGCCCAAAGCAATCGCTGCGATGATTACAAAACTGCGTGTTTTATTCCGCCATATATTTCTCCATGAAATTTGTAGAAGCATGGCGTTATTGTTTTAAATTTTCTAAAATCGGGAAACGGCCCACATACCACAATGGATAAATTGCTGAAACCAAAGCGATACCTAAAACGGTTATTCCCTGGTACAAAAAAATAGAAGGGTCCAGCGATGCCGGTAACAAAGGTTCAATACCAAATTGCTGATAGGCATCTGCGGCAGCGCCAGTCAATGGTATCGGGTGATTGTGAAAATGAATGACTACCGGCAAAATGATAATCATTCCTGTAACAATACCAATGCATCCCATGAAGAAAGTTTCCAGAAAAACAATCATCATCAGTTTTGCCCGGCGCATCCCAATTGCTATCATCACCGCAAATTCTCTTTTACGTTCCATAGTCATCATCAGTATAGTGCCGAACACGCCAAACGCCACTACGAGATACAAAATACCCAGCATGATGAGGCCCCCGGAATTATCGCCCTGTATTTCCTGCACCAGCGATTTATTCATTATCTGCCATTCCATTACTTCCATATTGCTGTCTAACGATGAATGAATGGAATGGATGGTTTTATCCAAATCTTCAGGATGATGCAGCATGATACTTAAAGAAGTAATCATATCGTTAGTGCTAAAAAGATTTTGCGCCTCTGGCAAAGAGAGAAAAACAATATTGTTGTTCAACTGCTCCAAAGGATAATGAAAAATACCCTGGATGCGAAATTGCCCCGCAGCAGTGGTGCCATGATAACCTTGCCCCAGCAACACTATGGTGTCCCCTTTATTTAACTTCAGGTATTGAGCAAGTCCATCGCCAATGAGTATTCCACTGTCTTGTAAGTTCAAATAATTTCCTTCTGTTATTTTATTCGCGAGACCGTTCATTTTATTTTCCAGTTCGGGATTGATGCCCATTACTTCCACTCCTTTTGTATGCTGTCCGGATGATGCCAGTGCAAAAGATTCCAGCCGCGGTATGGCAAGCGATACGTTGGTATTACTGTTTATTATTTCAAATAAATTTTGATCGGGTGTGAAAGCGTTGTTGATAGATTGATCTTCCCAATAGCCTTTAGTATGTACCTGCATATAGCCTGTAGAAAACCTTACTGCATTGTTAATCATATTTTGGTAGGCGCCTTTCTGAACAGAGCGCAGGCCGATAGCAAGCACAACCGCTAAAAAAACAGAAGCAAGCGTGATCAGAGTTCTGCGCTTATTGCGCCAGAGGCTTCTCCATGCCAGTTTCCAAACCTGTTTCATAGAATTTTTTTAATTCCTGAAAATTATAATGCACGTTGCATAAAAATGTGCAATGAATTTTTTATTTGAGCTTTCAGCCCAAATACCTTTTGCCACTAATTACACTAATTGCCACCAATTTTATCCATCTTAAAATATTTATTAGCGCAACGACTTCATGTTTTGCTGTGAGAAAAAACTTTCATTAATCGGTTTATTAAATGTCATTTGTTCAAACTGAAGTATTGTTTTTTTACCTTTTTCATTCACCGGTAGCATTTCTAATTTTGAGGGTATATCCCTGTCGCCAAAATGTTTTATATCGCTGAATATTTCCCTGTTCACGAGTTTACCATCTTCATCATAATATTCTGCCTGCAGCAGGAAATCTTTCTCTTTAGATATCCAGAGAATGATCTTGTCCCAAACCACTGCGGCATTGGGTTTTGGCGTGAGTTGTATTTTATAACAACCATACCCTTCTACCGTTTCTATTCCCAAAAGTTTATGTGTATAGTCATCTACGATAGAATTTTCTTTCACGAGATCATTGTTGGTAAAATCAGAACCCATCCAGTTTTGCCCCATCATAGAAGGTGGTATGCGAATGATGCGGCTGATGGCGGGCATCCAGTTCCACATTTCGTTCTGCCTTTTTAAAAACACCTGGCCTTTATCCTGAGCCGGCGCTGCGATAAGTATCATGTAATAATCATCTCCCAGCGACCATGTTTTCATACTTACTGTGCGGCTCCATGTTGGGCGCTGTATCGTCATGGTCGCGGAGCTTTCGCTTGTTTTCCCATTCATCAGATTGTTGGCTTTGCGAACAATGTCTGTAGCATCCTGTGCTTGTGAAAAGTTAAACAGGAACAGAATCATGATTACAAATAACATGTAAGCCTTTTTTATAACAATATTTTTCATGATAAAACTTTTATGCAAATTTTTTAATGACCATTTTTACTACATCGTCAACCGGGAATTCATGCGGCGCAACCATCATATCAATCATTATTCCATCAAGAACCGCAGCAAATAATATGGCTTCAGCCTTTGGATCAGCGCTTCCTTTTTTCTTGAAATAAGATTGATAAATGGACAGATACTGTGTTAAGAAAGCGCCGGCTTCCTGTTCAAATTTTTGAGTCATGTTCTTTTGCAGTATCAGCATACAATACAATCGCCAGAAATTGGCTTCTTTTTGAAATAAGTTTATCATTCCCTTAAGCGCTGCAGCAAAAGTCTTTTTATCTGTTGGAACAGGCACTGATCCATCCGTCATGAATGCCGATGCTTTGTCAAAGCCGAACTTTAAAAGATTATCCAACAAAATTTCTTTGCTTTCAAAATAGTTGTACAAAAGGCCTTTGGATATTGCAGCTTCATCGGCTATCATATTTATAGTAGCGCCATTATAACCACTTTCTGCAAATACAGTGAGCGCTGCTTCCAGTATTTCAGACCTTCTGTTCTCCTTTAATTCTTTTAATTGGTTTTTTGAGCGGGGCGACATATTTTAAGAATGAACGTTTAGTCAAAATTAAAACATGGAAATGAAACTGGCAACATTTTTTCATCATCGTCTTTTTAATGGAGTGATTTATTAGGGGGGATATTTATCTCCTGCATTTTATTGGTGTTCATAGCAAAGGTATAAGCGAAAAAAGAATACCTATCAGCGTAAATGTTCCGTCGGTTCCAAACCGGCTTCCAAATTCCTCTTTTATATAGCGGCCTCTCTGCTCCAGCCCAATGAGCAGTGAAAATAAAAGGACAAGAATGAACTTAATAATTCCCGTGGAATAAGATGTAGTATTTCTTCGCCCATATTTGCGTTTAAGCGTCCCTGATAGTAAAATACAACTTATGCCTCAGCGATCCATCTTTTTGCTTCCTCCATGCTGTATTTTTAATAAGTGTAACTAAAAGCAGGTGCATTTTTTTCAATTCATAATGATCGCAGCGGTTGCAATCTGCACATCGTCTCAGTAACAGAGTTAGTTTGTGTAACCATTTTATCTTTCTGCTCCACTCCATCAGGTGTTGCCATATTTCTTCCGCAATATTGATTTGCTAACCTCTATATGATACCTGCATTCTTATACCGGCAATGCTTTTTGCCCTCCGCATCTTCAGGTGCCGCAAACAACTGAGAAGTTTACTTGTTGTCAAACCCATATCGTATTGCCTCTTCAAGAATATTAATGTTTATATCTTTCAGCGTTTTGAACTTAATGCAATACCCGGTCACGCTCGCCTTGCCTAGTTTTTTCCCAT
>JBDTSD010000200.1:0-7500 GCA_039931355.1 Ginsengibacter sp. | reverse complement strand
AACCTTTTTAATATTCGTAAATTTATTCGCATAACTTTTAATAACACCAGTAAACATTTAAGATGGATATCAACAAAGCTTATCAACTTATTAAACAAAAATTAACCGCCTGGCTTAATGACATTATAAGATTGCTGCCAAATATTTTGTTGGCAGCGGTGGTTTTGGTAATTGGTTTTTATATAGCAAAAATTGTAAAAAAAGTTGCTATAAAACTTATTGCAAAAGTGTCGAACAACACTACGCTTAATAGCCTTTTCGGCTCGGTGATGCAGATATTTGTTGTGGGTGTAACCCTCTTTACCGTTCTCAGTATTTTGCAATTAGATAAAGCCGTAACATCTATATTAGCAGGGGCGGGTATCATTGGTTTGGCGCTTGCTTTTGCCTTCCAGGATATAGCTGCTAATTTTATTTCGGGTATTTTTATTTCCTTCAGAAGGCCGCTGCATATAGGCGATATAGTAAAAGTAAAAGACTATATGGGCAAGGTAGAAGATATAAATTTACGTGACACCATTCTGCGCACGTTCCAGGGCCAGATGGTAATAATTCCAAACAAAGATGTCTTTCAAAACCCGATAGAAAATTATTCGCTGCTGGGTAAGCGTCGCTTTGACCTGGTAATCGGAGTTTCTTATGGCGATGATCTTCAAAAAGTAAAAGATGTAACGCTGAATGCAGTAAAAGGTATTGAGGGCCTTTCAAAAGACGACGAGACTACATTGTTTTACTCCGAATTTGGTGATAGCTCTATTAATTTTTTCATACGGCTATGGTTATGTTCGCCGGAGCAACCCGATTACCTGCGGGTAGGAAGCGAAGCAATTATGCGAATTAAAAAAGCCTATGATGAAAACGATATTGTGATCCCGTTCCCGATTCGCACGTTGGACTTTGGTATAAAGGGAGGAGTTCCCTTAAATGAAATTCCATTAAATTTTGAAAATGGAAAAGAAAAAAGTTAACGTAGCCACCGGGCGCAACGCCTATAAATGTTGCGCTATTGCTGTTGAATGTTATCAGAATTATACTGTTTCAGTCTTATCTTTTTTGTATAAACATTCTTATTTTTAAAAGCTTTGAAACTTTCAGATTTTATTTATAGCGTCCGGCATTGGGAAACATGGCCCTATCTTGTAAAATACGTCCCATTAGCTCCTGCCTGGTTATGGTATTGTTTAAGAGCCAGGTCAGTATGGTTTTTCACGCCATCTAATCCCACATTGACTTTTGGCGGATTTGAAGGTGAGAGTAAAAATGAGATGTACCTCCAATTACCAGAAGGCAGCTATCCGCGAAGCATTTACATTTCCCATTCGTTAGGAGTTGAAGAAGCTATATCACTTTTTACCGCTAATAATTTTTCATTTCCTTTTGCAGTGAAACCGGATGTGGGTATGATGGGTTTTATGTTCCGGAAAATTGAAAACATAGCGCAGTTTGAGAAATACCATGCTGCCATGCAGGTAGATTATTTACTCCAGGGATTTATTAGTTATCCCCTTGAAGTGAGTGTTTTTTATTACCGTTATCCCCGCGAGTCGTCAGGGCATATAACAGGTTTTATAAGAAAAGAATTTTTACAAGTGAAGGGTGATGGATCTTCTACATTGCTGGAATTAATACAGAAATATCCGCGGGCACGTTTTCGGTTAGAGGAAATTAAACAGAAGCATGAGATGAGGTTGAACAAGGTAATTCCTTGCGGTGAAATATATTTTTTATCCTACGCACTAAACCTAAGCCGGGGTGGAAAACTGGTAAGCCTTGCGCATGAAAAGGATAGTCGCCTGCTGAAAATATTTGATGACCTTAGCCATCATACAAAGCATTTTTATTACGGACGATACGATATCAAGTGTTCATCAATTGAAGATCTCAAAGAAGGCAGGAACTTTTCGATACTTGAATATAATGGTTGCGGTGCTGAGCCACATCATATATATGGCAACGGGCACACTTTGTTGCAGGCTTACAGGATTATTCTGCACCACTGGAAGGCCTTGTATAAAATTTCAAGAGAGAACTATCATAACGGGCATCAATATTGGAAATATCGAAGAGGCATGGAATTTTTAAAAAACGGAAAAAGGCATTTCCGTAAACTTAGAAAGCTGGATGCTACTTTTGAGATATAGATTACCCCACGTGATTTTAATTTATTCCACTACATATTTAGTATAATTCATATTTGGCATGTTTTTAAAGAGTCAAATGTATTGATATGAATACAAAAAATGATATGCAGCGGGTAGAATCTAAAGACATTCAACAAGAATATTTCTCCTATATTGACAACAAAAGATTTGCCTGTGTAGCTGCCAAAGCGGCACTGGCGAAATCTCAAATTGAATGCTTCGTAGCTGATAACATGGCCTGCCCCAAAGACGACCGCGATATACTAAGTTTTCTTTACAATTTTATAGATGGTTACAGGAATTCCAAAGAGCAATACCATAGCGCTGCGGTAATATTCAAAGGGCCGCAATTTGTTGACGATAAAATGTTCGATAGTTTACTATGGAAAAGATTACAATCGCTGTCCGATATCGATGCTCTTAGTTATAAATATGATAATCGTGTTAAGTATGATCCCGCATCCCCTGAATTCAGTTTTAGCCTTAAAGAGGAAGCTTTTTTTATAATTGGCCTTCATTCGGCAAGCAGCAGGCCTGCAAGGCGTTTTATCTATCCTACATTGGTTTTTAACCCGCACCAGCAATTTGAATCGTTACGTGCATCTGGAAAATATGATATGATGAAGCATGTGGTAAGAAAACGCGATATTGCTTTATCAGGCTCTGTTAATCCCATGCTAACAGACTTTGGCGACGCCTCAGAAGTATATCAATATAGCGGCCGTAATTATAAAAGCGATTGGGAGTGTCCTTTAAAAATAAATCATGCATCAATTGAACATCATTCCACCACGTAGCGGTAGATCATTTATTTTAAAAAAAGGAGAGAAACTCAAGGTAGTTGACATTGAAGGTGAGCAGGTGTCAGACTTTATTTGCTTTAATTTAAGTGATACTTCAGAATATCTTTCGTCCGGGCGCACTTTCGATTATGCAGAAACAATTTTTCCAGGTAAAGGAGATTCGTTTTATTCGAACAGGAGCAATGTAATGTTTGATATAATAGAAGATACCGTTGGACGACACGACTTCCTGCTGACTCCCTGCAGTGCTGACACATTTCGCATTATTTATGGACATTCTTCCCCACATTGTGGCTGCTTAGGAAACCTTGCCTCGGTATTAAGCGAGTACCAAATTTCTGCAGATCAAATTCCCACATGCTTTAATATATTTATGAACGTAACCGTTGATGGCAATACCGGAAAAATAAGCGTACTTCCGCCCAAAAGCAAAGCTGGTGATTATATAATACTTGAAGCAAAAATGAACCTCATTGTTGGTATGACGGCTTGCTCCGCGGAGATGTCAAATAATTATTCTTTTAAGCCTATCGGCTACGAAATAGATAAGTAATTCTGTAATTAATTTTATTTGAATTGGTTTGTGCAACGTTTTTCTGACAGGAAAAAAATAGACGCTGGCAGAAAAATGTAGTTATTTTATTTAGTGTACCCTTAGCCGTTATGTATCCTCTTCTATTTTTTTTTATTTAGTTAAGGGCAACCATCCCACAACATTTTTCGGTTATGATAATGAAGGTCACAAAATAGGCGGACCAATCATTAAACATAAAAGATAAAATAAAATCCATGAACTCTAAAAACAGCACCAGGCTATTAATCGCTGCATTCGGACTTACTCTTGCTATCTATGCTTGTTCTAAATCCAAGACAACTACTCAACCTCCAGGTGGGAATACGAAAACAATAAATGTTTCCGGAATGATATTCCCCGCGACCACTACTGTTGCAAAGGGCACAACTGTTATATGGCATAACGCAGATGCTTTTGCCCATACAGTAACTTCTGATGACGGAACTACATTTAGCAGTGGAACTGTCGCGGCTAATGCTTCATTCACCTATGTAGCTAATACGGCAGGAACTTTTGGCTATCACTGCAACATACATCCGGGTATGACGGGTAGTTTGGTTGTCACGCCTTAAATAAATGTGGGGCTTGTAAACATTATAAGCAGTATTGTATTTTACCTGGGATAGAACAGAATATTGCCTCGCAAATCAAGATTTTTTTTTACCATGATCGTAATGAGATTTTATCATTGAGATCAATCAGCAATGCTGCGTGCTTCCATGATGACGCAGTCTGACTAAGCAATTTTATGAAAAGAAGAACGGTTAAGAATATCGTTATTATCCTTATCATACTTGTTGTTATTGTTTCAACATGTGGTTATCTTTTATGGAACAAACCTCATGCTAATATACGGGATGCTAAAGGAGTAGAAACCAATGCCACCGAGCTTTATGCAAAATTTATTTCCGATTCAGCAATGGCAAATGCTGCTTATCTCAACACAATTTTGAACGTGTCGGGAATTATAAAAAATGTTTCTCTTAACCAGCAGCAACAGCAGGTAATTCTTTTAAAAACAATGGAAGCGGCTGCATCTGTCAACTGTACCATGGAGGAAAATGCTGATGGTGTAAAAGCAGGAGATGAAGTGTCACTTAAAGGCCTTTGTATTGGCTACATAGGCGGTGACGCAGAAATGGGAATTCCAGGCGATGTTTTTATGCTGAGATGCTATCGAACCAAATAAAAAACATGAAAACAAAAATAATTTTTTTAGGGCCATATTTTTTTATGCAACGTGCATGTCAGGAAATTGTTTTGGGCAGGAATATTTTACAAAAAATGGCAGGATATCTTTTTTTTCAAAAGCAAGCCTTGAAAATATATCAGCTGATAATAACCAGGTGGTTAGTTTATTAAATATGCAAACGGGGGCTTTACGTTTTTATGTTCTTATCAATGCATTTCATTTTCCAAAAGCTATGATGGAACAACATTTCAACAGCGATTATTTGGAAAGTGATAAATATGCAACATCAACATTTAAGGGAATAATTGCCGGGATAAATAATGTTGATTTAGAAAAAGATGGTAGCTACGCCATAGATGTAAGTGGAAGCCTGGAAATTCATGGCGTGACAAAAAATATAAAAACGGGCGGGACAATCAATGTTAAAATGGAAAGCTATCAACCACATCCGTCTTTAAAATAATATTGAAAGATTATAAGATAGCAATTCCTTCTATAGTAGTTAATAATATTTCCGAGCAAATCGAAATTTCAGTAAGCTGTCAATATGAAAAAAAATAATCAAATTAATTTCATGCATAGCATAAAATTATTGGCGGGGATTATAATAGTTTTTGTTTTTGCGCAAAAAAACTTTGCGCAGGATACTTCTGACGTTATGAATCAAATGGAAAAAGAAGTTGCGCAAAATCAAATTAATTATACGACGGCAACTTTCAAATCCACCCGCATCATAAACGGGCATTCTGTAGAAACACTTCCGGCTCATGTTTTAGACCTGCGAATTTCACATCGCTTCGGGCCACTCAGCAGCGGTGTGTATAATTTTTTTGGCCTGGACAATGCAACTATGCGCCTGGGTTTTGATTATGGTATTACAAACAATGTAATGATAGGCGTAGGGCATAGTACTTATCAAAAAACTTATGACGCATTTTTCAAAGCAAAAGTATTAAGACAATCAAAAGGACAGGTGTCTATGCCGGTAACAATAACGCTCGTAGCCGCTGTTGCCTTGAACAGCCTTCATGCCGCTGACTTTTATGCCAAGCCCGATTCGGGTGTAGCTGTAAAAAGGGCGTCTTATGTACTACAGGCATTAATAGCAAGAAAGTTTTCTGAAAATTTTTCCTTGCAGCTAATGCCCACATTTATTCACGCGGATAATATTTCTTTTCTTCATAACGAGCATAACATGCTTGCGATTGGAATTGGCGGCCGGCATAAAATCTCAAAAAGAATGAGCCTGAATGCGGAATATTATTACGAGGTACATGGCAATAAAGCACCGGGAACGCATAACGTTTTATCGTTTGGTATTGATATAGGAACGGGTGGCCACGTATTTTAACTTCACTTTACTAATTCGATTGGCTTAACGGAAAAATCTTTTATCACAGAAACTACCGGTCGTTGGGATAATGGTGACGTATTATTTGGATTTAATATTTCCAGGGTTTTTCAGCTAAAGAAAAAATAAGGACCAGTATTGATTCGTCAAGGTAAGATCAGACCATATATCTTTTTCTATTTATAAACCGTAAATGGGGTTCCCTGCCCCCCAGGTTTTAAAAAATATTTCAAATTTTTTATTGGCTTATATGATCTAAGGTATTATATGAACATGCCGTCACGGCTCTTTCTATCAAAATTAATCCTAACGGTTTATGATTTCTTATAACGAACCTGTTCAATAAAAATCATTTTAAAAGCCTGCGATTAAAATAAAATCACTAATTTATTTTTTAAAAAAATATGCAAACGATCGCTTCGCCGGAAAATCCTTCTGTAAAGGGTAGCTCCAGTCTTTTCGGAATTTCTTTAATCGCTGCTTTAGCCGGGTTTATTTTTGGATTTGATACCGTTGTTATCTCCGGTGCTAATCTCCCCATCAAGGAACTCTGGCATACATCGCCCTGGTTTCATGGGTTTTTTATTATGTCAATGGCTTTATGGGGTACAGTTGCAGGTTCTGTTTTTGGAGGAATTCCCACGCAGAAATATGGCCGGAAAAAAGTGTTGCTGTGGATTGGTATCTTATTCACTGTCTCCGCGCTTGGCTCTGCTGTTGCACCAAACCCATATATCTTTTCCTTCTTTCGTTTCATAGGAGGAATAGGAATTGGCATTTCATCTGTTGCAGCACCAACGTATATTTCAGAAATATCTACACCCGCAACAAGAGGCAGGCTGGGCGCTATGTACCAGTTTAATATTGTATTTGGAATTTTAATAGCCTTCCTGTCCAATTATTTTTTTGAGGGCCTTGGTGGTGCAAACGCGTGGCGTTGGATGCTTGGTATAATGACTGTTCCGTCTGTAATTTATACAGTGATGGTTACCGGTATCCCGGAAAGCCCTCGCTGGTTACTCGCAATTAAAAAAGATGCAGTTGCCGCAAAGCAAATAATGCTGAGGCTGGGTGTTCCCAATCCTGATGAGGAAATTAATACCATCACAAGAAGTAACGAACATGAAGCAAAGGCGGGACATAGTTCAAATTTTTTTAGTTCAAAATATAAAACTGTTATCTGGCTGGCATTTTTTATTGCCTTCTTCAACCAATGGTCAGGCATTAATTTCATTTTGTATTACGCCCCTGAGATTTTGGAACGGGCAGGCCTGGCTTCACAGGATTCATTACTAAACTCTATTGCAATTGGCGGCACCAACCTCGTGTTCACTTTCGTAGGTTTATATCTCATTGACCGCGCCGGCAGAAAGACTTTACTTATCATAGGTTCATTCGGATATATCCTTAGCCTTGGAATGGTGTCGTGGGCGTTTTAC
>JBDTSD010000199.1:0-7568 GCA_039931355.1 Ginsengibacter sp. | reverse complement strand
TTTGTTCGGGATCTGCCGATTGCTTTACTGCATCATAAGTAAGCATGAACTCTCCCATTTCGTTACTAAAAAATGCTTCCTTTGGCTCAACGGGTTGCTTGTCAAACTCCGGCGCCACGGGATAGCAATATGAATAAAAGACTGGTTGCGGGAATTCTTCGCTACCAGGCCAAAAGCCACAACTGCTTACTTCATGAGAATATGATTCCTGCATAACTTCGAGGGGGATATGTGGAGCACCACCCGGGTGCTTCGGCGCTGTTCTCCCCGAAAATCTTGTTACCGCAAGGTCAAATGCCCCCCAAAATAAATGAACAGGGCTGCATTTGCCAATAAATCTTGCTCTGAATTTTGTAAAGACATTATGAACAAGGACAAGCGCTTCCCAAAACATTTTCATCTGCTTATGATCGTAAGAATGATGTTGCTCATCTTGTTTAAAAGGTATCGCCGGTTCCACTTCATTTGGTGATGCATATATAGCTACGTCAATACCCATAGATGCTAACTTTTTAAAAAGCTCTTTATAAAAGTTTGCTACAGACCTGGGATATAATTGCATTTTTTCAATATCCCCGGAGCTTTTGGAAATTATCAAAAGGTCATTAATAAAATCAAAATCAATCTGAAATATTCCACCCTCGTAAGGGATACTTCCCGTAGTGAATCCAAGAGGAGAAATCTCCAATGTCACGTGCCACGAATGATTGATCCACGGAGTTTTTCTTAGCCGGATCTTCCCAACAATTTGCGTCCATAAGTGAACTGTTGCCAGGGTATCCTTTAGACTTTCAAAAATTAATTCCGGCCATATTTGTTTGTTACCCGTGCTCATATTTTTTTATTTAAATTATAAATGATCTTCAAAATTCTAAAAGGGAGTAGAATGAATTACGGCTTTTTATTAGCTGTCACTCATTACCATCGCTGTATTTTTAATAAAAATAAATGACATAAATGCTCCAAGAAAAGCCAGCAGCGCACACAATTTCATAATCTTGCCATACGATGAAATGAACCCTTCTTTGTATGCCCGCTCTACAATTTTCCGGTTTTCTTTTTTTACACTTGCAGGAACTGTTGCATTACCAAGATCCGAAGCCTGCGCCAGCACGGCAACCTTTGATGAATTGTCAAGCGGTAATTGTGCTATTTCTGATTCTAAGAATGTCGAGAAAAATAAGACCGCTAAAAATCCAAAAATCGCGTTGGCAAAAACGCTGGAAATTCGCGTCATCGCATTGTTGACGCCGGAAGCTGTGCCTGCAAAATGATTTGGCAAAGCGCCCATAACGGTGGCTGTAAGAGGTGCAACGGTAAAAGACATTCCCAATCCAAAAAAAAGTATGCCCGGAAAAAATGTAGTCCAATACGCACTGGTGCCTGAAGTTTGTTTTACAAATGACAAAAGTAACAGGCCCACACCGGCAACGGCCGGCCCCAAAATCAATAACCACCTTGGTCCATACTTATCAGCGAGGCCGCCGGCAAAGCGCGCTAGTAAAATCATTAAAATAGTAAAAGGCAAAAGCGTAAGACCGGCCTGCAGTTGGCTATAGCCCTGTACCTGCACCATATTTAATGTAAGAAATAATATTCCTGCGCCTAAACCTGCGTATAAAAAAAAGGTAAGCAGGTTGGCACCAGTAAACGTCATGTTTGAAAATAAACTCAATGGCATCATAGGATGCTTGCTTGTCTTTTCTATAAAAATAAAAATGGCAATCACGGCTATTCCGCCACCCAAAGAAGTATATACCTGCCAATTATGAAAACCCACATCAGGAATGCGCAAAAAACCAAAAGTTAGCAATGCCAAACCAACGACCGTTGCGATTGCTCCCGGATAATCAAGCGCATGATCTAAATCTTCGTCCCGGCTTTCTTCTACCTTAAACCAAAGAATAAAAATTGATACAAGCCCGATAGGAATATTTATAAAAAATATATAGCGCCATAATCCCGCATCACCCAAAGCCCCGCCAATGATTGGCCCCCCGATGGTAACAACAGTTGTAAAAGCTGACCATGTGCCGATAGCTTTTCCCCTCTCTTTTGCGCTAAAAGAAGCTGAGATTAATGAAAGGCTTCCCGGAATCATGAGTGCTCCTCCCAGGCCTTGCAACATTCTGAAGGCAATAAGAAAATTTACACTGGGAGCAAAGCCGCAAAGAGCCGAGCCGAAAATGAATATGAGTATTCCAACTATAAATATTTTTTTTCTTCCAAGCTTATCACCCAAAGAACCACCAAGAAGAATAAAGGAAGCAAGCATTAATAAATAGGCGTTGAGTATCCAGAATAAATCTGTTCCTTTTGCATGGAGGCTTTCCTGCAATGATGGTAACACAACATTCAGCGCGGTACCATCTATAAAAGCCATAGAAGAAGCCAATATGGAAGAAGCCATAATCCATTTGCCAGGTGTGCTTTTTAATGTTATTGGTACCATGTAATTATATTTCGAAACATTCCGGGAAAAAGATTATTTCATATTCTCCCGCATATAAATTTAATAAAGCTATTTAAGCTGTAAAAATTCTGTGAGTATTCCTTTCTCAAAAAAAATACAACTTAAGTTTTATTTTGTTCCCGCTGAGCGCTCTTGTCATTATACAAAGGCATTTCCGGAGCCTCAATAGCCGCAGTACACTTCCGCAAAATTTGATACTAAAAGGAAATTTAAACCGTTATTACGTTTGTAAACTTACATCTAAGAGAAAACGAGACTTGCTGAATGGCCGGCTTATAGTTAAGCTGCCGTTGCTGTTTCTAATCTTTTTAAAATACATAGAATCACCCTAATGGAAAACGAAAGTTTTGCAATCAAAACAATAAACGCGGACCCTAACCAAACACAACTGCTGTTGGAAGGCCTCCTGGTGATAAGAAACGCCGCCATACTCAAAAAGGAATTTTTATCAGCCCTAAACAACTCTCAAAATCTGGCACTTATTATTAAAGATGTTGCAAAGATTGATATCTCTTTTTTGCAGTTGATGGTCGCTTTACAAAAGAGTGCTGCAATTGCTGAAAAGAACTTGTCCTTTGAAATAGAATCCCCCAAGGTGAAATCGGTTATCGAAAACAGTGGGCTTCCAAATAATGTTGCCATCAATTTCAACGCATAAATAGATGGAATACATCAATACTATTTTGATCGCCGATGATTCAGAAATGGTTGTAAAAGTGTTAAGCTTTATGATAAAGAAAGCAGGGTACAGTGTGCTTTCCGCTGCTAATGGCAAAGCTGCTTTGGAATTACTTGATGGAAGAAATATTGATTTGGTATTGACTGATTTGAACATGCCTGTTATGAATGGTATTGAGCTTATTGCATCTATAAGAGCAAGTTGCCGTTACCGTTATACACCCGTGACTTTGTTTGTATCTGACAACGAAAAAAGCCGGAAAGAAATCATACAAACTTCTGGCGCTACTATACTTTTTGACAAGGAAAATATCAAAGACAAAATAATTCCCGCCATAAAAAAATTACTTAACTAATGGAATTATTCCAGGTAAAATATAAAGAGGAAGCGATAGAACTTATAGAAGGCATGGAGAAATCTTTGCTTGCCATGGAAAGCAATTATAACGATCCGGATTTGATAGAAGATGTATTTCGCAATATGCATACACTTAAAGGAAACAGTTCCATGTTTGGTTTTAAGTTAATAGCGGATTTCACCCACCATCTTGAATCAGTTTACGACCTGGTCCGAAGTGGCGAAATAAAAATATCAAAACACATATTGAATGTAAGTTTTTCCGCCTTAGATCATTTATCATCCCTGGTAAACAACGATAGCACATTAAACGGGCAGGGAAAAAAATCGCATGGAGAACTATCTGAAAAAGTAATCAGTCTCACTAATGGTGCAATAAAAGATTCTTCGGTAAATCATTTAGCGCCTAATCTTAGCGGAATAAAACTTTCTGATGAAAGCGAAGTAAAAACTTATCGTATACTTTTTACACCCAATGAAACTTTTTTGCTTAATGGCAGCAACCCATTAACGATGCTTAATGATTTGCATCAATTAGGTGAATGCGAGGTAAACGCTTTTACCGATAATATTCCCACGCTGGAAAACTATGAAGTTGACAAATGCTATACCTCATGGGAGATTCTTCTTAAAACTTCCGCAGATGCAAATCGCATACGCGAAGTATTCGAATTTGTTGAACACAACTGCACGTTGGAAATTATAGAAGTTCCCGACAAAGGCGTGAGTAAAAATCCTTGTAACACAGTAGAGTTAAAAAGTGAAGAAATTCTCCCTCTGTTGAGCGATGGCCTGCCAGCTGCTATCAATAAAAGGCAAGTAATAGCGAGCATCAGGGTACCGTCCGAAAGATTGGATAACCTGATGAATCTTGTTAGCGAACTAATGACTTTGCAGGCAAAGCTGGCGACGCTTACGGAACAAACCCAGCAGCCAGAGTTATTAGGCGTATCTGAAAATCTCGAAAAAATTTCAACACGGTTACGAGATAATGCTTTTAGCATGTGCCTCGTTCCTATTGAAAATATGGTGACTCCCTTTCACCGGCTGGTGAGAGACCTTGCTTCCGAGTTAAATAAAGAAATAGAATTTATAACCGACGGAACGGAGACCGAACTTGATAAAAATATAATGGAAGGCTTGTCAGATCCACTGATGCATTTATTGAGAAACAGTATTGATCATGGTATCGAAGATCCTGCTGTACGATTAGCATGCGGTAAACCCAGTCATGGTAAAATTTTATTCAAGGCCTACTGCGCAGGCACGAATGTCTATATAGAAATAGAGGATGATGGTAAAGGAATTGATCCGGAAAAAGTAAAAAGAAAAGCTATTGCAAAAGGCATAATAAGCCAAGAAGATAATTTGACTGATAAAGAAATTCTGAACCTCATTTTTTTACCTGGCTTTTCCACGGCCGAGCAGGTAAGTGGTATCTCCGGCAGGGGCGTAGGCATGGATGTGGTAAAAAGAAAGATCAGCGAAATACGCGGGCAGATAAAGATCAATTCCGAAGTAAACAAAGGAACAAGGATCATTATAAAGCTCCCGATAACGGTTTCTATAATTGATGGCTTGCTTGTAAAAATTAATGACGCGGATTTTGTAATTCCCCTCTCAGCCGTGGATCGGTGCTACGAAGTATCGTCTGAACGCCAGCTAAATAAGTTCAATAATTTGATAGTGCTCGATGGTGAGCAAATACCCTTTATAAGTTTAAGTGAAGAATTTGACGGGCGAGAAAATTTTTCTTCCAACCGGGAGATAGTAATTATTTATTACGATGAAAGAAAAGTAGGGCTGATCGTTGACCGGGTTGTAGGTAAATTCCAGGCGGTTTTGAAACCATTGGGAAAATATTTTCTGCACATGGACAATATATCCGGCGCAACGATCTTAGGGAATGGCAAAATTGCTTTAGTGCTTGATACAAATAATGTAACAGAACAATTTTTGAATAAAAAAACTGTTTACTCATGTTAATGACACCACATACAGAATCATACCTGACATTTAAACTGGACGAAGAGCTTTTTGCAATAAACGTAAGCAAGGTTCTTGAGATACTGGAAGTAAAGCCTATCACCAAAATTCCAAAGTCACCATCCTTCATGAAAGGTGTAATAAACCTGAGAGGGAATATTCTACCGGTAATAGATACACGAAATAAATTCTGCATGCCGCAGCAGGATTTTACCATTGATACATGCATCATTGTATTGAGTATAAACTCGGCAAACGAATCGTTGCTCGTGGGAGCCATCGTTGATTCAGTGCAAAAAGTAATAGACATTCCAGAAGAGGTTATTCAGCCATCACTAAGCATGGGCGCCATTTACAGGGAAGATTTTATAAACGGCATCGGAAAAATTGATGAAGACTTTATTATGATATTAAATATTGATAAGGTCTTTTCTGCTGAAGAAATGGCCGTGCTGGAAGTCGAAAATTAACTGGAAACTTATTTGAAAAATAACATCCAATATCAAAAAAGTAATCTCAAGAAGCAAACACCACTGAAATGAAAAACCTGAAAGTCTCCACCAAACTCTTAATCCTGGTAATTATTATGTCTGCAATCATAGGCGTAATAGGAATATACGGCGAACGCAAACTGAACGACGTAAATAATTCGGTTGAGACGGTTTATAAAGAAAGTGTAATTCCATTGACCCAGCTAAAAACAATCTCTGACCTGTACGCAGTGGATATTGTAAATGCTGCGCATAAAATGCGAAATGGAAACATAAGCCTCGAAGCCGGAAGAAAAAATATAAAGAAGGCCGAAGAAGGCATTGCGGAAAACTGGAAAGCATATACAGCAACCGACTGGCACACCGAAGAAAAAGAACTGGGGATTGATATAAAGCAACTGATGGACGATGCGAACGAATCTATTGAATCGCTTGACCACATTATAGAATCAGGCGATACCACAGCTCTTGCTGCTTTTACAAAACATGAGTTATATGCAAAAATAGACCCTGTTACTTCTAAGATTAAAGAGCTTGCAGATGTACAACTAAAAGTAGCGCAGGATGAATTTAAACAATCAAACTTAGTTTATGATGAAGCCCGCAATAATTTTTACATCCTTATTGCTGCGGGAATATTATTTGGCCTCACCATATCATTTTTCATAATCAGGAATATTACGAATCTTGTTTCAAAGCTTAAAGAACTGATTGCGTTTGTACAAACTGCATCAGATAATATTTCTTCTGCCAGCACACAAATGAGTTCTTCATCACAGCAAATGTCAGAAGGCGCTACCGAACAGGCCGCATCGGCGGAAGAGGTTTCTTCATCCATGGAAGAAATTGCTTCCATCATTCAGCAGAATACTGATAATGCATTACAAACAGAAAAAATTGCAACAAAAGTAGCAGCAGATATTGTGGAAGGAAATAAAGCGGTAAGCCATACCGTGCAATCAATGAAGGAAATTGCAGATCGCATTTCCGTAATAGGCGATATCGCCAGGCAAACAAATTTATTAGCATTAAATGCTGCCGTAGAAGCAGCACGCGCCGGCGACTATGGAAGAGGATTTGCGGTGGTGGCAGCTGAAGTACGTAAACTTGCAGAGCGCTCACAGGTAGCAGCTTTGGAAATTAATAATCTTTCAAAAGCAGGTGTAACAATTGCCGAAAAATCAGGAAAACTTTTAGAAGAAATAGTTCCTGAAATTCAAAAGACTTCAAAGCTGGTGCAGGAAATAAGTTTGTCGAGCATCGAGCAAAACACCGGCGCCAATGAAGTTAATAAAGCAATTCAGCAACTGAACGAGGTCATACAACAAAATGCTGCTACCTCTGAAGAAATGGCCGCGAGCTCTGAAGAATTATCAAGCCAGGCGGAGCAGTTAAAAGAAGTAATTAGCTTCGATATCGGCAGCGATATAAGATCAAAAGTAAGCAGCAGGGGAATGCCAGTGAATATAAACCAGCCTTATCGCAATGGCGCACATAAAAATATTTCTGCCGTTAAAAAAAATAAACCATCCTACGTGAATGGATACGGCGGCATCAATATAAATATGAATGGCAAAGATGT
>JBDTSD010000198.1:0-7571 GCA_039931355.1 Ginsengibacter sp. | reverse complement strand
CCCTGCTTCATCATCTCTACTCTTTCAGCATTAATATCAAAGCCGATTACGGAAAGTTTTTTAGCAAATTCTAATGCGATGGGCAGGCCTACATAGCCGAGGCCTATCACTGCCAGTTTTTTATTTTTATCTAATAACCCTTGATACATAATTTTACTCAATTGTTTAGGCCACTAATTTTAAAATATTCTGTTACCTTATTTATTAAAGGGTAAATCTTTTACAAATTATTTCTCCCAAAATATAGCAATCATGGCTGAAGTTATCTTTTATTTTCACCATCAGAATTCTTACTTACAAACTCCTTCGGCAACTTATATAGATCGTCTTTTGATAACGATTTAAAATATTCATACGTGATCTTGAGTCCCTCTGCCCTGTTTACTGTTGGCTCCCAATTTAATAATTGTTTGGCTTTGGTAATATCCGGCTGTCTTTGTTTGGGATCGTCCTGTGGTAATGGATGATAGGCTATTTTTTGCTTCGTCCCTGTAAGCGAAATTATTTCTTCAGCAAATTCCTTTAAAGTAATTTGATCCGGATTTCCAATATTTACGGGCATGGAATAATCGCTTAACAAGAGCCGGAAAATTCCTTCAACAAGATCGGATACATAACAAAAGCTTCTTGTCTGGCTGCCATTTCCAAATACAGTCAAATCTTCGCCTCGCAGCGCTTGCCCAATAAAAGCCGGTAAAGCCCTTCCGTCATTAAGGCGCATACGCGGGCCGTAAGTATTAAAGATTCTTACAATTCGCGTTTCAAGCCCATGAAAAGTATGGTAAGCAGTGGTGATGGCTTCCTGGAAACGTTTGGCTTCATCGTAAACGCCGCGTGGGCCAATCGGATTTACATTACCCCAATAGTCTTCACTCTGTGGATGCACCAGTGGATCACCATATACTTCACTTGTAGATGCAACCAATATCCTTGCCTTTTTTGAAAGTGCCAGCCCAAGACAGTTGTGTGTTCCCAGCGAGCCAACCTTTAAAGTTTGAATAGGAATTTTTAAATAATCTATGGGGCTTGCCGGTGATGCAAAATGAAGAATGTAATCCAGCTTGCCGGGCACATAAATAAATTTTGAAACATCACAATGATAGAATTCAAATTCTTTCAATTTGAAAAGGTGCTCAATATTTTTAAGGTCGCCTGTTATAAGATTATCCATCCCGATAACATGCATGCCTTCTTTAATAAACCTATCACAGAGATGCGAGCCTAAAAAACCTGCAGCGCCGGTAATGAGGACACGACACCCCGACCCCCCCCGCCCCCTAAAGGGGGAGCCGTGAACACTCTGCTTCTCGTTTTGGGAAGAGTTAGAGGTCAATGATTCTGAATTATTTTCTTCCATTAATAATTTTATTGTTCAATATTATATTCTCTACTTTCTAAGAAGTGCCTCCAAGTCACGTCCTTGTTCCCCCTTTAGGGGGTTAGGGGGTTGGTTTAGTTCGGTTCCACCACCTTCCTCCCAATACTTTCGTAACGAAAACCACACTCGCTAATCCGCGCAAGGTCAAAAAGGTTTCGTCCGTCAAAGATTACATTTCCCTTCATCATCTCTTTCATCTTATTAAAATCCGGCGTCCTAAATTCGCTCCACTCTGTTGCGATTAAAAGAGCATCTGCATTTTTAAGAGCATCATACTGGTTTTCCGCGTAAGAGATTTTATCCCCCATCTCATTTTTTACATTTGGCATTGCTTCCGGGTCGTAAGCACAGATTGTTGCGCCAGCGGCAGTTAATTCTTCAATCATGGCTAATGCCGGTGCTTCTCTTATATCATCTGTATTTGGCTTGAAAGCTAATCCCCATAAGGCTATCGCTTTGCCGCTAATATCATTATTGAAATATGCTTTTATTTTAGGTAAAAGGTGCATTTTCTGAATTTCATTTACCTCCATTACCGCCTCAAGAATCTTAAAATTGTAATCGTATTGATGAGCAGATTTTGCCAGCGCCTTTACATCTTTTGGAAAGCAGCTTCCGCCATAGCCAATACCGGGGAATAAAAATCTTCTGCCGATCCTTTCATCACTGCCAATGCCTCTTCTTACCATATCCACATCTGCGCCCATTTTTTCGCACAGTTGCCCAATTTCATTCATGAATGAAATTTTTGTAGCAAGAAAAGAATTAGCGGCGTATTTGGTAAGCTCCGCAGATTTTTCATCCATGTAAAGAATAGGATTTCCCTGACGTACGAAGGGAGCATATAATTCACCAAGTAGTTTTTTTGATCTCTCAGACGAAGTGCCAATGACTACCCTGTCTGGTTTCATAAAATCATCTACGGCTACGCCTTCCCGTAAGAACTCAGGATTGCTTACTACATCAAAGGCACTTTCTATGCCATCATTACTGGCTTCTTCTGCGCTTTTTAAAATAGCAGCTTTTACTTTATCAGCTGTACCTACAGGCACCGTGCTTTTGTTTATGATTACTTTATAATCATCTTTATCTAAAAGCTTACCTATATCTTCAGCGACTTTCAATACATATTTAAGATCGGCGCTGCCATCTTCATCAGGTGGTGTAGGTAAAGCAAGAAATACAATCCTCGCATCTTCTATCGCGTCTTTAATAGAAGTGGTAAAATGGAGGCGGCCTTCTTTTTCATTTCTTAAAAAAATCTTTTCAAGGCCGGGCTCGTAAATGGTTATTTTTCCTGAAGAGAGTTTTTTTACTTTTTGCTCATCAATATCAACGCAGGTAACGTTGTTACCGGTTTCTGAAAAGCATGTACCTGTTACTAAGCCAACATATCCTGTTCCAATAACTGCAATGTTCATTTTTTATTTATTTATATATTCTAAAACTTTCGTGACAATATAGTGTTGCTGTTCCTCATCCATTTCCGTATGAATAGGCAAAGAGATCACTCTATGCGTAAGCCAATCTGTTTTATCCAACTGGTAACCGGCCCCTCCAAATGCGGCAAACATTTTCTGCCTGTGCGCGGGCACGGGGTAATAGATCATGGAAGGAACTTGATTTTCAGCTAAATAGTTTACAAGACTATCGCGATAAGCCGCAGGGTTTTCGTCATTTTTAAGAATGAGCGTGTATTGGTGAAACACATGCTTACAATAATCCGCACGGTATGGTGTGGTTATTTTATTATTGCCCGCAAAAGCCTTGTCATAGCAATCAGCCACTTTTCTTCTTGCATTTATATAGCCGTCTAATAACGGAAGTTTTATATTTAATATTGCGGCCTGCAACGCATCGAGCCTTGAGTTACAACCGACCATTTCATGGTAATATCTTGTCTTCTGTCCATGATTGGCAATCATCTTTAATTTTTCAGCAAGATCATCGTCATCTGTACATATTGCACCGCCATCACCATAGCATCCTAAGTTTTTACTGGGGAAAAATGAAGTACAACCGACCGTGCCGATACTACCGGTCTTTTTTACTGATCCATCTTTGTAATAATAATCCCCACCGATTGCCTGGGCATTGTCTTCTATTACAAATAAATTATGCTCTTTGGCGATCGCCATTATCTCCTCCATATTTGCTGCGTGGCCATACAAATGAACTGGGACGACCGCTTTAGTTGCCGGGGTAATGGCTTTTTTTACGGCTACAGGATCAATGCAAAATGTTGCGGGATCCACCTCAACGAATACTGGCTTAAGTCCTAAAAGTGCCATCACTTCCGTAGTTGCTATGTATGTAAAAGATGGAGTAATTATTTCGTCACCGGGCTTGAGCCCAAGTGCCATCATAGAAATCTGTAAGGCGTCGGTGCCATTTGCACACGGTATCACATGTTTTACACCGAGGTAATCTGCAAGTGCGGAAGAGAAAGTATTTACCTGCGGACCACCTATAAAAATTGCACTGCTAATTACTTCGGAGACTGCCGCATCTACCTCATTTTTTATGTTGAGGTACTGTTGCTTTAAATCAACCATTTGCAGAGGTCGCATGGAGTTTTTTTTAAAGGGTGCAAAGATAGGATTTGAAAAAGTAAATGAAAATTAGAAATTATAAGCCATGCTTTTCCCGCAGAAGAAATTAGATTTGTTTGTAAAACAAGTTTTTGATCATTTTATATCACATCTTCCTGGCAATTTATTCAGCAGGTATTCATATTGCCTCTCTTTGGAACAAGAAAGCAAGATCGTGGGTAAATGGCAGAAAATATTTTTTTAAGAAGCTAAAACAAACATATACCAATACAGGCCAGCCGACCGTATGGATGCACTGCGCAAGCCTTGGTGAATTTGAACAAGGCCGCCCGCTGCTAAAAAAAATAAAAGACGATTTTCCCGGCGTGTCTATCGTCACCACTTTCTTTTCTCCTTCGGGCTATGATATCGTAAAAAATAATAAGGAATACGACAAGGTGTATTACCTGCCAATGGACTCTGCGCCGAACGCAAAACAACTTATTTCAATATTGAATCCCGCTCTTGTGTTGTGGATCAAATACGAATACTGGCATTATTATTTAAGAGAATTAAAAAGTAAAAATATCCCCGTACTTCTTGTCTCTGGTGTTTTCAGGGATAGCCAGCCTTTCTTCAAATGGTATGGTGCATTTTGGAAGAAAATGCTTGAGGCTTTTGACCATTTTTTTGTACAAAATAACTTATCAAAAGAACGCCTGATTAAAATAGTAGAAGAAGGAAAAATAACCGTGTCAGGAGATACGCGGTGTGATCGGGTTATCAATATTGCTTCTGAATTTATTGATGTACCGGGCATTGCAGCATTCTGCGGGAATAATAAAGTGATAGTAGCGGGCAGTACATGGGAAGATGATGAGGCCGAATGGATCCATTTTGTAAGAGAACATCGCGATATAAAATTCATCATTGCACCGCATGAAATAGATCACCAGAATATTGCTGATGTAAAAAAAGAGTTTGACGGTTCAATCACTTATTCAGAATGGATTAGCGATCCGCAAACCCCAGATAAGCAATTGGCAATGTCAAATTGCCTTATTATTGATAACATTGGTATGCTGTCGCGCCTTTATAAATACGCAACGCTAACCTATGTTGGTGGCGGTTTTGGAGATGATGGTCTTCATAATATTCTTGAAGCCGCTGTATATGGTAAACCGGTAATTTTTGGCCCAGCATATTCAAAAAATTTTGAAGCGGAAGAATTGATTGAATGTTCCGGAGCCATTAGTGTTGAAAGTGCGCTGGAACTTGAAGAAGTTGTTAACGGGTTGTTGGCTAATGAAGATGAAATTTTATCAAGAGGAAATGCATCACGTGATTATGTATATAAAAATGCAGGCGCATCGGAAAAGATTATAGCGTTTATAAAAGGAATGAAAAATAATATTTTTAAAAAAGAAACTAATTGAATTTCCAAGAAAAAAAATTTACTTTATTAATCTTGAAATTGTAAAAGCAAAGACTCTTCAATTTCGGGTACAACATAATTTGTTATAAGTACTTCTAAATTCAAAACTCTTTTTGTATCATTTTTCTTTACCCTCATTCCCGAGTATGCCTGATACGATATTATATTAAATCCAGCATAAAGGTTTCTGACTTCTTCATTATCGTAAGAAGATAATGCCCATTTACAATTTGCATTTTTTAATTTTTCTGACAAAATTTTATGTTCATCCCAGCTTCTCATATTATGCGCATAATTGCATTTATTATCAGGATACGGAGGATCAATATACATGAAGGCTTGCTCTCTATCATATCTTTCAAAACAGTCTTGCCATGAGAGGTTTTCAATGACTACTTTTTTTAACCTATTATAGACTGGATCAATTCTTTCTCTTAAATATTTAAGTGCGCCAATTAATCTATTCCCATGGCCACCATCTGAAATACTTGTCGCGAAACGGGGATAATTTAGTTCGCCTCCCCAGCCAGCCATAATTAAATAATAAAACCTATGGGCCCTATCAATATCATTAAGAGTAGAAGGTTCTAAGTCGGCTAAGCGTTCAAACTCTCCCCGGGAAACAAGTTCTAACTCGAAAGAAGAAATAAGTTCTTCTGGTTTATGTTTCACTACACGAAAAAAATTTATAAGCTCCTGGTCAATATCATTTAATACTTCAACATCACTTGGTTGTTTCCCAAATAGTACCCAGGCACCTCCGGCAAATAATTCCACATAACAGCTATGTGGTGGTATCACAGATATTATTTGTTTTCTAAATCTTGACTTTCCTCCTACCCATTTGATCGGGCTATTGATCATTTTATCTTTGATCGCAGTTTGCATAATTAATTGATTTAATCGAATGTCTCTAATAGAGACAATATTACAATGTTATTTCTGAAAATTCGGTTTATTTCTTTAAAATTCGCATATACTTTATCAACAGCATGGAAAAATTTGGTGAAAAACTGAGAGCATTAAGAATTAGAAGTGGATTGACATTGAAGAATCTAGCACTAGCTTTAGGATTAAATGCGCATGGTTATTTAAGCGAATTAGAATGCAATAAAAAAAAACCAACCGCCGATTTTGCCGTAAAAGTTGCCGATTTTTTTAATATTACCACAGATGAACTTTTAAGAGATGAAATTGAAATTAAATTTAAGAAAAGTCAAAAATAAAAATGGTAATAGATAACAAGCAGGTTGAGCAAATTAGATTATTGATGAGTACTTATCAAGATGGAACGGGACAACTTCGTGTAAAAGACGGTAGAACCCTTCCAAACTGGAGGGATTTTGAAAGATCTGTGGCGACTACCTTTAAAGGATATGCTTTTGAAAATAAAGGATTTTTAGATGTTGTAATTAAAGGAGAAGAAATTAATGATGAAGGCAATATAGGGATATCTTGTAAAATGAGAAATACTTATTCAAGTTATATTTCATCTGGCAATATCAACCTGGAATTAAGTAATGCATATAATAAATTTTGGGCTGAGTTGCATAAGAATAAGATATATAATATTGGATCAGTTAGGCTCGTACCAGAACGAGCAGGTAAATTAATAGTTGATCTTTACGAATCTTGGAAACATCAAGCTGCCAAACAAATTAAAGTCGATATTGAAAAGAGCTTTTATCTGACTTGTTTATACGATGAAAAAAAAGGTAACTATCAACTATTTGCTTTGCCTTTTTTGCTTCCTGATCCTGCAACCCTTGACTGGACTCTAAGAGAACCTAAAGATGGAAACGAAAATCGGGGAACGTTAATAGGAAGAAAAAATAATAAGCTAATTATTGAATGGTACGGAATATCGGGTGGGCAACTAAAGTATTATGCTTCGAACGATGAAGTTATATGGAAATCTGAGTCATTTAAATTGGAACCAATTCCAGATATAGAAAGCGGATATGGTCTAATACAAAAAGCAAAATCATATTTTCCTAATAAATGGCTGTTTTAACATACTTTATTTATCCAGAATATCGTCTTGGGAGATTACTTATTTACACACCGGCAAATCTTCTCTTCACAAGACTATCGAACTGTTTTACTGCAGGGTCGCTGTCTATCCACCCGAGCTTCACTTTAAGTTCTCTTTTAATCCAGTATTCCGCTTCTGCAAAAATGGAAAAGTTTTGGATGGTCTTTATACTCCTTTCGTACATTGCTTCAT
>JBDTSD010000197.1:0-7584 GCA_039931355.1 Ginsengibacter sp. | reverse complement strand
TGATGGCAGGCAAAGTTGCTGTTGTTGGCGGATACGGTGACGTGGGTAAAGGATCTGCTGCAAGCTTACGTGGGGCGGGTGCAAGAGTGATTGTTACAGAAATAGATCCAATATGTGCATTACAGGCTGCAATGGATGGCTATGAAGTAAAAAAGATGATTGACGCTGTAAAAGAAGCTGACATTATTGTTACAGCTTCGGGTTGCCGCGATCTTATAAAGAAGGAACATTTTCTTGCGATGAAAGACAAGGCCATCGTTTGTAATATTGGCCACTTTGATATTGAAATAGATATTGCCTGGTTGAATGATAATTATGGTAAAACAAAAGATACCATCAAGCCACAGGTTGATAAATACACAATTGATGGAAAAGATATCCTCGTGTTGGCAGAAGGGCGTCTTGTAAATTTAGGTTGTGCTACCGGCCATCCAAGTTTTGTAATGAGTAATTCATTCACTAACCAGGTACTTGCACAATTAGAACTGTGGTTACACGTTGATAATTATGAAAATAAAGTTTATGTACTTCCAAAGCATCTTGATGAAAAAGTTGCAAGGCTTCATCTGAAAAAAATAGGCGTAGTATTGGAAGAGCTAACAACTGAACAAAGTAAATATTTGGGCATTCCGAAAGATGGCCCGTATAAGCCTGAGATGTATCGCTACTAAAATTTATATTAGGCAATACTTTAATTTAGAACTATATTGGGTATCGAATAAAATTTGTGAATAAGTTGTTAAGCTCCATTTGAGTAAATTTATTCTTCATTTTTTAAACAAAAAGAAAACTATCTTGTAATTATTAGATTCCGGTAATTAGGAAACCAAATTGCCAGAATTAAATACAAATACCTTAAACAAAATTTTCTTATCAAAGAAACACAATTAAAAAAGATAACATGAGAACAGGAAGACCAAGAGAAAGAGCGATTACGCTCAGAGATGGATTTTATATTGAAATTTATAATTCTGCAGAAGGCAAGGGATTAAAATTAAGAAGCGATACAGAAGAGGCGATGGAAATTGCTGCTAAACAATATTCCCGGTTTAAAAAAGTGGTTATTCTTGGAGAATATAAGAATGGCGTAAAGCACGTGGCAGAAAATGCCTGACTTTACATATAGTTTGTAAGGTTTTGGGGGTATGCAAGGTCTTATTAGCTGAGCATCTCATGCGAGGATTTTCTCCTGCCTGTTGAAAAAATAAGATAATTGACAGACACGCTCGTATTTCAATATTTTTAAAATCATATAAAAGAAGCCGCTTCATAAAAAATGACGCGGCTTTTTTTAATTTAGAAATTACTGGAAAATTTTTACAAAAGATGTTTTATCGTCTAAAAATATTGCAGATAATTTGATGTGAAAAACCTTACTTCTTTGCTCCTTTTTTGGAGTTAATCAGCTTATACATTCTGATAAGATATGGACTGACAATGGCGCTACCCTCCGCCGGGTATCCCAACCGTTTTTTTTATACCCGTAAAAATCGTTTTCCATACGAGGTTAAAAAATGATTTGCGTACATCACGGTCGTAGTGCGGTTCTACCTTTCTCAGGTCACCATTGCGGGGGTTATCATTTTTTACAATGAAGTTCGCCAGGAAACTGGTCAGCCCTTTTTTCTTTACTTCTTTCGTGTCTTCATCACGCTTGAGCACATCCACTTTCAGGTTGCTGTATTTCATTATCATATTTCCGCCTGCACCATAGTTGTTGCCATCAAATTTAAAATCTATCGCATCTATTTGACCGGTATTTATTCGCATTAAAGCCATAGGCACAGAAACTTTGTTAAGCAGATGCGCATCGAAAGACGGAATGTTGCCCGTAGCAACAAAGTTTCCGGCTGTATCATTCAATGAAAAAATAAAACTTCCATTTATAGGAATTGTCCCTAGGGCTTTTGATTCAAAAGATATTTTTAGAGAGTTGTTATCCTTAATAGCTTCCGGGACGTTGGTTACATTACTGAGACGTAAAGTGCTTTCAGTAAATTTTACATTACCTGTACTATCACTTAACTTTTCTTTTTCCCTGTATTCAATATAAGCGTTTGACAATGTAGCGTGCGCAATATTTATGGGAATTTCTATTTTTCCAAGTAACTGCGACGGATAATGCCCGACCTTACTTTCATCGTTCAAAGGCTTTCGCAGATCCCTATAGATTTTTGCATTTACGGCGCTCACCGTAAGGTCCGATGCTATTATTTTCTTATCAATAAGTGTTCGCATATTAATACCTTTTAATGCAATTCCTTTCAAAGTGACATCGTACCTATCTTTCTGGAAATGCATTTTGTCGGCAAATTCTTTTTCGCCAAAAGCCGGTTTAATATTGTATGATCCGAGATTCAATTCTTTTCTTAAAGAATTAAGTACAATGTCATCAAATGAATATTTATAAAGGCCATCTTTTGAATTCATAGAAATACCTGCACAGCTAAATTCCACTTCATTGCTAAAATCAATTGGGTGCTTCTGCACTTTCATAATCTCGTCAGCTTTTACAGTATTTATTTTAATACCAACATTTCCGATCGTATAGCGGCTTCCCGGTTGCGGAATGTAGGTCACATGCGGAAAATTTAAATGCCGCATATCAATACTATACGCATGCCGGAAGCCTGTAGTATCCTCAACCAGAGGCTTTGCCTTTTTTGTTGATTTCAAACTTTGTAACGGAGGTTCGTACAGAGTTATGTGCTTGCACGTTATATTTTCTACAATTATATTTTTATTCTTTACAAATTCATTTGCATCAAGGCCACTTAATTCCAGGCCCGTTGCCATTAAAAGTTTACTACTATCTGCATCGCCATCATCAAACCTGTTTACTGCAATTTTTTCAAACGCAATGGTATTATCCTGGCCATTAAAATCTAAATTATTTACCCTTAGTTCCGGGCGGTTATTATTGTAGGTAATGAAGGAAGCAACCTGCAAATTTGCTTCTTTACAAAACAGGGTGCGGCTGGTATCAAGATTATGGGTACTGTCTATAAGAATGTCTTTCAATTGAATATTTCCATTTGCAAAATCGAATGCTTTTTCCTGCTGCGCAAATCCAACGCCCTTCACATTTACATTGTTTATAAACATCTGCCCTACTTTTATAAGTTTCAGGTTGCCAAGAATTTCATCATACAGCACCGTAGCTTCTGTGTTTAAGTTTGTTTTTTTATTTACAGGCTTTACAAAATATACAATAACCACCGGGTCTGTAATCACGATAGAATCTCCCACCATTTGTTGTCCTAATAAAGCCTTATCGGTCTTAACGCCCGTTACATTTAGTGAAGCAATTTTAATATCGAGCAAAATATATGGCCGATCTTCAAGCTTAGTATTTTTGATTCTGTTTGTGTCAGCGGTTATGTGTATATTTTTAAGATAGGCGGTTCCTAATATTTCATCAAAGTGAAGAGAATCATATTTAACGGTATAGAGGCCATCTGTCTTTTTCGCAATTGTTTCGGCGATGGTATCTTTTACAATTTTGTATTTGTTCCTTTCCCAAATAAAAAATACGATAGCAAGGGCGATGATAATCCCCGCAATTAATATAAAAGTCTTCCTGGATATTGACCGGAAAAAATCAGGTAGGTGCATATCAAAGTTTAAAATAAGAAAAGGCTGCCGGTGACAGAACTCAAATTTAAAGTTTTAGTTTTGACACAACTAAATTATTATGAATATAGAATTTAATAAAAACGAAGATGCCATGAAAATGGCGCTGAGTAAGGTGAAAAAATTGTTTCATAAAATAGAAGAAGGGGGTGGTAAAAAAGCAAATGATAAACAAAAGGAAAGAAATAAATTAACTGCGAGAGAGCGTATAAAATATTTGTGTGATAGCCAAACACAGTTTATTGAAATAGGCGCCTTTGCAGGTTACGGAATGTATGAAGAATATGGCGGTTGCCCTGCAGGTGGCACAGTTGCGGGCATTGGCTACGTCAGTAGCAGGCAATGCGTAATAATTGCAAACGACCAAACGGTGAAGGCAGGCGCATGGTTTCCCATTACCGGCAAGAAGAATTTAAGAATGCAGGAGATAGCAATGGAGAATAAATTGCCCGTGATTTATTTAGTTGATAGCGCCGGCGTTTTCCTTCCAATGCAGGATGAAATTTTCCCTGATAAAGAACACTTTGGCCGCATCTTCAGGAACAATGCAAAGATGAGTGCCATGGGCATTACGCAAATTGCCGCAGTGTTAGGGCCATGCGTGGCGGGTGGTGCTTACTTGCCCATTATGAGCGATGAAACATTAATGGTGGAAGGCAATGGCTCTATTTTTTTAGCAGGCCCTTATCTCGTGAAAGCTGCCATAGGAGAAGTTACAGATAATGAAACCCTTGGCGGCGCTGCAACACATACTGAAATAAGCGGTATAGCAGATTATAAATTTGCGAATGAAGAAGAATGCCTTGACCAGGTAAAAAAGATCATGAATAAAATAGGCGATTTTCCAAAGGCTGGTTTCAACAGGATAAAAACAATAGCGCCGGTAAAAGCTCCCAAAGAAATCTATGGCATTTTCCCGGAAGGAAATAATACGCCTTACGACATGCTGGAAATTATTGAAAGAATTGTGGATGCTTCAACGGATAATAGTAGTAATAATGCCAACAGAGATTTAAATAACGCAGTTAATACAGATCGAAATGGGCCCACGGATGAAAGTATAGATCCAGGTAGTAAAAGCTCCTTTGAAGAATTTAAAGCGGAATATGGAAAAACAATTCTCTGTGGCTATGCAAGAATAGAGGGATGGGCAGTAGGTATCGTTGCCAACCAGCGATTGAATATAAAAAATAAAAAAGGTGAGTTGCAAATTGGCGGTGTCATATACAATGACAGCGCTGATAAAGCTGCCCGTTTCATAATGAATTGCAACCAGAAAAAAATCCCGCTCGTCTTCCTACAGGATGTAACGGGCTTCATGGTTGGCACACGCAGTGAACACAGCGGCATAATAAAAGACGGGGCTAAAATGGTAAACGCTGTTGCCAATTCAGTCGTTCCGAAGATTACGATCATCATGGGAAACTCCTATGGCGCCGGTAATTACGCTATGTGCGGCAAAGCTTATGATCCCCGTTTTATTTATGCATGGCCTTCTGCAAAAATAGCCGTGATGGGTGGTGAGCAGGCAGCTAAGACATTGCTGCAAATAGAAGTTGCCTCACTAAAATCGAAAGGAGAAAAAATCACGCCTGAGAATGAACAAAAGCTATTATCAGAAATGACTGAAAAATATTCCCGCCAAACAACGCCTTTTTATGCTGCCTCCCGGTTATGGGTAGACGCTATCATTGATCCGCTTGCCACAAGAAATATTATTTCAGAAAATATTTTTGCAGCAAACCACAATGCAGAAATTGCCGACTTTAAGACCGGCGTTTTCCAGGTATAAAAATGATATTGCCAAACCCGCAAATTAAATTTCTCACCCGCCTTGACGCAAAGCTATTCACCACAATGACCTCAACAACTTCAAAAATAAAGATATATACAGACGGCGCTTCACGTGGAAACCCCGGCAGGGGCGGCTATGGAGCAATATTAACTTACGGAAAAGTAAAAAAAGAGATTTCGCAGGGATACCGGCTCACGACCAATAACCGTATGGAGCTTATGGCAGTAATTGCTGCGCTGGAAGCTTTGAAAAAAGAAAATCTCAATCTTACTATTTATTCCGATAGTAATTATGTAGTGAAGGCGATAATGGAAGGCTGGCTTAATAAGTGGATAAGAACAAATTTTAAAGGCAACATAAAAAACCAGGACCTATGGATGCGCTATTTTGTTCTTTCTAAAAAACATAGCATACATGTTCATTGGGTAAAAGGCCATGCAGATAATATAATGAACAATCGCTGCGATGAACTGGCAACGCAGGCTGCTGATGGCAATAATTTATTAATAGATGAAGGCTATGAAGAGGCCAATCCCACGTAAGTTGACGGGGTTAGTTATTTGCAATAGTCTTCACCGATTGCAAAGAGTTTCGTGCTATAAGATAATAGCTGCCAAATAAAATAGCAGAGAAAATAAAAGTTGCCGCAAGGCTCCATGGATAAAATGGCAATCCATCACTAAAGCATAGCATAAGGCCGTTGAAAGTTTTAGGCCTTCCCCAACCCGCAAGAGGAGAAGTGCTCGCCCAAACGAGAAAATTTGAAATAAGGAAATAAGTGGTAGGCGCCGCAATAGAAGCTATTACAATACGACCGATATTGAAGTTTTTAATAAAAAATCCGAAGAGCGTGAGCGAAGTAAAAAGAATATAATTAGTTATTTGCCCTTCATAGAAACCAGGCATATTCCCCACCCCGTTCCTGAATAATATCTCGTACAAAGCATCAGATAAAAACATAGATAGAAGAGGTAAAAGAAAGGTAAACTTTTTATCTTTTATTATGGCGCCGGCAAATATTGCCATAGCTATCTGCGGTGCAAAACCATAAGGCCTTCCAGGCATAATTCTATATAAAGAAGCAACAACTATTAGTAAAATAAATCCTGCAACGACTTGCTTTGTAATTTTCATATCTGTTCTTTCACGCAAAAGTAAGAATAATAATTTTTATCCCTGAAGGATTACATGCCTTAAAAACCTTTCGCATTATATTTTTTTGATGAAATTCTTCTTCGCTAAAATCGAAAGTATTTCCCATAATATTAATCGTCATTTCCACCCTCATCTTTATTCTTTTTAAAAAGAGAGAATTCACTATTTCCAAATTTATAACTGAAGGTTAGGCGAAATCTTCTTACGCTTCGGCGGCTGTAAGACTCCTGGTAGAATGTTTCGGTGTCATAAATTACGCCATATCTATGCGTATTGAAAACATCGTTTACACTAAAAGTAAGTGAGCCCTTTTTATCCTTAAAAAAATCTTTTCGCAGGGCAAGATCAGAATCAAATTGCTCCAGTCTTTTACCTTGTGGTATTACACGCGGAGATTCATACTCGCCTGTTGCCTGGAAACTAAGGTTATTAAAAACAGAGCGATCGCTTGCTTCGATTTTATAATTAACCGTAAACTTAGTACTCCAGTTAAATCCTTCATTGCTTAAGTTCTGCTGGTTTACATTGGCTTTTACATTGCGGTAATTAATGCTCGCCGAAGGTGTAAGGTCAAAATTCTTACCCAGCTTCTGCTGCAGGGTAAGCTCTAAGCCAAGCCTGTTGGTGCTCTGCGCATTTATAAAAGTATTTAATATTGCATCCGGATCTACTGCTGCATTATTCAATTGCTGAAACTGAGCAGCGGTTATGGTATCACTGTATCTCGTGATATCCTGTTGTGTATTGCGGTAGTAAAGCACGCCGAGAAAATTACTCCTGTCTTTGAATGTCTTGCTGTAATTGAATTCCATTGAATTTGTAAACTCCGGTTTTAACTCAGGGTTTCCCTGTTGAATGTTCAGCGGATCATTGATGTCAATGAAAGGATTCAATTGCCAAAAATCCGGACGGCGCACTCTTCTCGAATAGTTTAATTGTATTTCTTCATCGTCATTTAATTTTTTTGAAAGATAAAGGCTGGGAAATAATGCATCCCAAAT
>JBDTSD010000196.1:0-7675 GCA_039931355.1 Ginsengibacter sp. | reverse complement strand
ACTTAAGAGGCTTGCATTGGAATATAAAAGGTAAAGAATTCTTTGAATTGCATTTAAAATTTGAAGAGTTATACAAGGATGCTTTTATTAAAATAGATGAAATTGCGGAACGTGTTTTAACCCTTGAAGGAGAACCATTGCATACCTATTCCGACTATCTCAAAACTGCTGTGATTAAAGAAGAAAAAGGTATAACGGATGGAACGAAGGGAATTGAAATTGTCGTAAAAAACTTTACAACCTTAATCAAAAGAGAGCGTATTATTTTGTCTCTTGCTTCCGGTGCAGCCGATGAAGGCTCTGTAAGTTTAATGAGCGGCTACATTTCTGAAACTGAAAAAACTTTATGGATGCTGAACGCCTATTTGAAATAATTTTTAAAGATTAGGTCCCTCTCCTTTGGAGAGGGGTTGGGGTAAAATGAAAAAATAAATCTATTATGACACAAATAACCACAATAATTGGAAAAGAGAAATACATTACCTCGTCAACCAACGGGCGCCATGAAATTATATCGGATGAACCAAAACCCCATGGCGGGGATGAAGGGCCAACTCCTTATGACCTTTTGCTGATGGCTCTGGGAAGTTGCGTTGCAATGACCCTCCGGATGTATGCTGATCGCAAAGGCTGGGATTTAGAGGAAGTTCAGGTGAACTTAAATCAAAACAGGGCTTATGCAAAAGATTGTGAAGAATGTGAATCAAAAAAAGGCTTTGTGCATACCATAGAAAAAGAAGTAAAATTAACCGGAAATTTAGACGATGTGCAGCGGGCCCGCTTAATTGAAATTTCAGATAGTTGCCCCGTCCATAAAACGCTGTTAAACGAAATCAGGATTACAACAAAGGAGGTGGTTTAAAATATGAATCTCCGACAAAAGGAATGCAAATATGAAAGGCCGGATAAAGGAAATCGTACAGAGCATACCTAAGATGATTGAGGCAAGGGATATAGAGTGTATAAAAACTGTATTGGTGACATGGTTCCTACTTATTACGGCATCGGTAGAACTCTTGTCAACTTCTTATGGCATAACCTTGACACAACAAACGATAATAAAATCTTAAATAAAAACAGACAATGGAATCAATTGAACAATCAGGAATTAACACGGTTCGTGTACTGGCAGCAGATGCTGTGCAGAAAGCCAACTCAGGCCATCCGGGAACTCCCATGGCCCTTGCACCAATAGGCGATGTGCTTTGGACAAAAGTGATGAACTATAATCCTGAAAATACGGAATGGGCAAACCGGGATCGGTTTGTATTATCAGCCGGACATGCCTGCATGTTACAATATTGTTTTTTGTATTTAACCGGTTACGACATCAGCATGGATGACCTTAAAAATTTTAGGCAATTGCACAGCAAAACGGCAGGCCATCCTGAGTACGGTTTGTTAGCAGGAATAGAAGTAACCACAGGCCCGCTGGGACAGGGTTTTGCAAACGGCATTGGTATGGCCATTGCGCAACAATTTATTGCTTCGCGATATAACAAACCTGGCTTTGATATATTCGATTATAAAATTTATGCTATTTGCAGCGATGGCGATTTGATGGAAGGAGTAAGCGCTGAAGCCGCTTCTATGGCGGGACATCTTAAACTGGGCAATATCATTTACCTATATGATGATAATAAGATCACTATAGAAGGCGATACTGCAATTACTTTTGATGAAGATGTTGCAGAGCGTTTCCAGGCTTATGGATGGCATGTGCAATCGGTAGCGGATGGCAATGATACCGAAGCAATTTATACTGCGATACAAAATGCAAAAAATGATACCAAACGACCTTCTTTAATAAAAGTTCGCACCCACATTGGCTTTGGAAGTCCTAATAAAGTAGATACTGCCGGTGCTCATGGATCGCCTTTAGGAAAAGACGAAGTGCGGCTGGTAAAAGAGAATTTAGGATTTGATCCTGATAAAAGTTTTGTGGTGGCTGATGAAGTACTGGATTATTACAGAAGCAAAGGAGAAGCAGGCGTTAAAAAAGAGCAGGAGTGGAACGAGCTTTATGCAAAATATAAAGAAAAATATGCAGCAGAGGCAGCTGAATATGAACTGCTCAGCAATGGAAAATTACCTGAAGGCTGGAAAGATGATCTTCCTGTTTTTAAACCTGATGCCAAAGGAATTGCCACCAGGAAAGCATCCGGAAAAACATTGAATTCAATTGCTGCAAAATTGCCATTGTTGATTGGCGGATCTGCTGATCTCTCTCCATCTACTGATACTATTTTGGAAGATTACCAGTCGTTCACCGGAGAAAATCATGGTGGAAGGAATTTTCATTTTGGTATTCGTGAACACGCTATGGGCGCAGTTTTGAATGGCATGGCGCTTACAAAAGGCATCATTCCTTATGGTGCTACTTTCCTTATATTTTCAGATTATATGCGTCCGCCGATAAGGCTTGCAGCTATTATGAAAATCCGGCCAATTTATGTTTACACGCATGATAGTATTGGTTTGGGAGAAGACGGAACCACGCATCAGCCGGTAGAGCAATTGATTGGATTAAGGTCTGTGCATGATGTTACCGTTATTCGTCCCGCGGATGCCAATGAAACTGCACAGGCATGGCGTGTAGCATTGGAACATTCGGGTGGCCCGGTAGCATTGATACTTACACGCCAAAACCTACCGATAATTGACCAGGATAAATTTGCAAAAGCTACCAATGTAGAAAAGGGCGCATACATTTTGTCTGATTGTGAAGGTGAGGCCCAATTGATTTTAATGGGCAGCGGAAGTGAGGTGCATCTGTTGTTGGAAGCACAGGAAAAATTGAAAGAGGAATCTATCAAAGCCAGGGTCGTAAGCTTCCCCAGTTGGGAATTATTTGATTTACAAAGCGCAGATTATAAAGAAAAAGTTCTTCCGAAAAAAATACGTAAACGCCTGGCTGTAGAAGCAGGCTCACCTATCGGATGGTGCAAATATGTGACAGATGATGGTGACGTAATAGGAATTACAAAATTTGGCGAATCCGCTCCCGGTGAACAAGTGATGAAAGAATATGGTTTCAGCGTTGAAAACGTAATTGCTAAAGCAAAATCATTGCTGAAATAACTTTCATTTAAAAACAAAAATGAAGAAAATAATTTTGAGCTTCAGTGTAAATAAAATTTGTGTGCCCGGTCAATTTCCGTAATTGATATTCGGTTCATCATTTTTTATGTTAGAAACCAATATAGTCAAATATGCTGTGGTAATGGGATTATCACTTACTTCCTGCATGCCTTCATAAAGTAATAAGTTTTCAGCGATATTTTTCATAGCGTTGATGGCCGTTTTTAAAAAACCAGGACCAAGGCTTACTCTTGCTATGCCTATCGTTTGTAATGTATCAAAATCCGGAATGCCTGGGAGCAATAAAATATTCACCGGCAAACCAACTTCTTTTACAATGCTTTTCATGCTTTCTTTTTCCTTGAGAAAAATTGGATAGAATCCATCTGCTCCAGCGTCTTTATATGCATTTCCCCTGCGAATAGTTTCTACTAATTTTTCTTCAGCTGATAAAGTATTTGCTTTGAGATATACATCTGTCCGTGCATTAATAAAAAGCGGAACACTTCATTTTCAACGCCGTGTTTTTAATACAACTTATTTTTTCGCATTGTTCAATTATGGTGATCATGTTGCCATCATCATGTGCACTGTCTTCAATATTAATTCCTGATATACCTGCATCAATAAGTTGCTTCATGTTTTCTTCAAGCATCGCAATGTTTGCAGCATATCCACTTTCTATATCTGCTGTTACCGGAGTTTTTACACTTCGTACTATTTTTTTAAAGATCAATAACAGTTCTTTAAAGGAAATATTTTCTCCATCAGCATATCCGTTACTAATAGCAATTGATGCACTGGCAGTAGCAACAGCAGCATAGCCCAAACTTTCTAAAAGCACCGCACCTAAAGGATCCCAGATGTTTGGAAGCACTAATATTTTATCATTTTGATGAAGGTTTTTAAACAAGTTTTCACTATCTGCTAAAGTTTTATTTTGTAAAGGCATGTTTTGAACTTTTAATATTTTTTACAAAGCAGCTTGTATTCTTTTTTGCAATTCTGGAACGGCTTCTTCCATGAACCATGGATTTATTATCACCCAGTTTTGGTTTCTTGGAGAGGGATGTGGCAACGGAAAATAAGTTGGTAGATATTCCCTGTAATTCCTGACTGTTTCAGTAAGGCTTCCTTTGAAACTTTTCTTTAAATAATAGCGCTGAGCATATTGCCCGACTAATAAAATGAGGGGTTTATTTTCAAAATATTTAAACACCTGCGGATGCCACAGCGCAGCGCATTCAGGGCGTGGTGGAAGATCACCTGACATTCCTTTTCCCGGATAACAAAAACCCATGGGCAAAATCGAAATGCACGTTGGGTTATAAAATACTTCATCACTTACATCCATCCATGATTTTAATTTTTTACCGCTTGCATCATTCCACGGGATACCTGTTTCATGCACACGCCTGCTCGGAGCCTGGCTTATAATAACAATTTTTGAAGATTTATTTAACTGGATAACAGGTCTTGGGCCTAATGGTAGATATTGTTTACAAACTTCACAACGCAGTATTTTTTTTAAAAGCTTATCCATTTTAGTTAGCAATACCCACACCCTCATAAATTTCGGAGAGCACAACACTTTCATTAATGGCTGCAATGGTAACAGCGTCGTTTAGTGATTTATATTCTTCCAGTTCCCAATGACCATTTTTATTAAGCCTGAATATTTCTATAAGTATACTTTCAGAATCTACGAGTATATATTCTTTAAGTGATGTTATATCGCGATACAATTTAAATTTTTCACCACGGTCATAATTCTTTGTTGACTTCGAAAGCACTTCAATAATTGCGGTTGGGTTCAGCACATTATAGTCATCATTATTGAGCGTAATTACTTCTCCGCAAATGATAGAAATATTGGGGTACGTAAAAAAGGTATTCGATGGAATGTGTATTCGCTGGTCACTGTTGAAAATTGTACATTTTTTCTCTTTTAGTTTTTGGCCAAAGGCTCCAAAAAAATTTATTACAATAATATTATGCAGCACTTTACTGCCTGGCCTGGCAAATATTTCTCCCTTATAATATTCATGCTTTTCATCGGCGGCGTTCTCCATTTCAAGATATTCCTCAATGGACATTTTTTCTTTGCCATAAGCTATGGCTGCTTCTCTTACCTCCATAAAATAAAATTACAAAATATGATAGAAGGGAACAACGAAAACTACCGGCTAAGACGGCAATTACAGCAAATGAAGAATCATTTTAGATCCAATTCTTTCTCATAATTCAACTCTCCATTCACGATTCTTGCAGGTGCTGTATAGGGATGTTCTGTTGCTTTTTCAATTGCCATTATATGCATTACTTTCCAACCGTTAAGTTTTAAATAATCGGAAACCATGGAGCGGTGACACCGCCACCACACTGCTTCGGAGCACATATAAGCAGTTCTTTGTTTCAATGCAATTTGTTCAAGCTCTTTTATTCCTTCTTTAAATGGAGGCGTTTCCATATAATCAGCATAACTTCTAAAAGCAACATGTCGCCACGCTGTATTTTTTGAATCGGGATTTGCTTTTCTTCTGCCGCCAAGTTCTTTTATATGCACATATTGAATGTTGTTTTGGGGCAATGAAATTTCCAGCGCTTCTTTATTGAACTGGGGAAATTTGCGTGAGCCGGGATAGCTCCTGACGTCTGCAATCAATTCTATATTGAACGAATGCAGCATAGCTAAAAATTCCTCTACCGAGCGGGTGGAATGTCCAATAGTCCATATCGTTTTATTTGTTTCTTTCAATGTTTACAATTCAAATTTTCAATATTAAATACTATGCCGGAGGATTAGGAATTAAAGGCCGCAACGTAATCTCATCCACTAAAAAATTATCGGGCGTTTCTAAAATGTGAATGATAAGTGCAGCAATGTCTTTTGGCTGCAACATATTGCTGTGTGGCTGTATCCCTGAATCTTCAAAAAAATGGGTATCAATGCTGCCGGGATTTACACAGGTAACTTTTATTTTATAAGAACGAAGCTCTTTAAATAAGGCTTCGCTAAAGCCCTGCATACCATATTTTGTGGCAGAATAAGCAGCGCTTTCTGCTCTTGTTGTTTTTCCAAGTATTGAACCAATATTGATGATGTGACAAGTGTTTGTATTCTTCTTCATTAGAGGAACAATGGATGATGTTATGTAAAATGCTCCGTTCAAATTTGTATTGATCATCTCGTGCAATCGTTCCAGTGAAAGTTCATCAATTTTTGTAAAATAGCCTGCGCCTGCATTGTTGATGAGTATATCCGGCAATCGCGAATCAGAAAAAGTATTTAACATCCACGAGGCTATTTCTTTTGCATTAGTAATGTCCATGCTAACAGGAATAAATTTTTCTCCCATTTTATTTGCGATAGCCTGCAGCTTTTCTGCGTTGCGTGCAAGCCCGTAAACAATCGCTCCTTTAGTGACTAATGCACTGGCAAATGAAGCTCCTAATCCGCTACTGGCGCCGGTTATCACGGCTATCTTTCGGTCAACATTCATTATACACATTTAAAATTTTCAATCACTTTACAACGGCTTATAGCTGCCGGGAACCGTACGAAAACCAATCGACAAACGATTCCAACCATTTATAGCAACTATTGCTATGGATAAAGCAACCATTTCTTTTTCATCAAAATGTTTACAGACCTCTTCATATAGAGAATCAGGTACATCATTTTCTGAGATCAGGGTGAGGGCTTCCGTCCATTCCAAGGCGGCACGCTCACGATGTGTGAAAAAAGGAGTTTCCCGCCAGGCACTCAAAGCGTACAAGCGCTGTTCGGTTTCGCCAGCTTTGCGGGCATCTTTGGTGTGCATGTCAAGACAATAAGCACAACGATTTATTTGAGAAGCTCTTGTTTTAACGAGTTCATATAAAGGACGCTCAAGCCCTGAAGCCGCTACATACTTTTCAAGTTCCCGCATAGCTTTTAAAGCTTCAGGAGAAACTGTTGCATAGTTCAATCTTTCTTTCATCATTTTTAATTTATCATTCTTTCATCCGTTTTGTAAACTTTGAGGAAATAGAAAGCTTCATTGTGCTTTTTAAATCTTCGTAGTAGAATGTCATTATTTTTTTATAAAACCTGATTACCTTATCAGGATAAGGCTAAGACAAACGGGAATACGGTGGAGATATTTTTTTATTTTTCTTCTAAGGTTTCCATTTTTATAAAGTCCGAAATTATTTTTAAATAGGTAAAACATCAAAAGTATAATTTTTTTGAATTACGAATTTTCAATCTCCAGGCATTCAATTATGTTATCTAATTTTATAAAGTTTTAATGCTTCTCTATTTCATCCATGGCGATGGTTGCGTGCGCATAAGCTGCACCGGCACGCATTTCTGCAGCTACCCAAATAGCTTCCATAATTTCTTCCTTGCTGGCTCCTTTTCGCATAGCTGTTTTTGTATGCGACCGAATGCAATAAGGGCATTGCGTTACATGCGCCACAGCTACAGCAATCAATTGCTTTGTCTTTTCATCCAGTGCTCCCGGCTCAAATACCATTTTGCTAAAGCTTCGCCAGGCTTCTAAATTTTTAGGCGCTAAGGCAGCTTTTTTATCCGTCAGTTCTTTGGTTA
>JBDTSD010000195.1:0-7693 GCA_039931355.1 Ginsengibacter sp. | reverse complement strand
AAACCGGTAATACATCAATATTTTCTTTGGCCATAACCTCAACGGCTGTACGCAAACTATCATCTATGTGAACCGAAATATATCTTCGCTTAATGAGTGATCCGATTAATGATTCGGAGTTATGATTTCTACTGAATAAATTAGATGAACTTACGATGCCCTTATATTCACCTTTATCATTCGCAACAATAAAAAAATTGCTGCTGTACTCCGGCTCTTTATTAAGCCAGTCTAACACTTCGCCAATGCTATTATCTTCGCTCATGATCAAACCATTTTTTTCCATCACTTGTTCTACAGTAATTTTTTCCAGGGTATCAGGTTCGTAAGAATCCGGAGTTATTACTCCCCTGCGTGAAATTTTTTCTGTCATAATAGTACTTTCCATCAGGAAGAACGATATGATATAGGATGCTCCGCAAGTTGCTAATAGAGGTAACAATGCGTTGGATTGCGCAGTTGTTTCCAACGCAAAGATGATTGACGTCAAAAAGGCCCGTGATGCCCCGGCAAACATCGCGGACATGCCTACTAAAGCTGCTAATGACAACGTAATCCCTGATGAAGGAAAAAGATAAAGCACCACACTTCCCAGTAGCATTCCGGTGGCGCCTCCAATAGTAAGTAACGGCGCAAGTGTACCTCCTGATGTACCGCTACCCAAAGCAATGGCCCACGAAATAAATTTAAACAGGCACAAGCTGAAAACGACATGCATGGTGAGATTGCCTGATAGTACATCGGTAATATTATTGTAGCCCACGCCTAATGTTCGGGGCGAAAAATATCCGATTATGCCAACAGCTAAACCGCCAATTGCAGGCCACCACATCCAATGAACCGGAAGTTTTTCAAAGCCATCTTCAATTAAATAAACAATTTTTGTAACGGCTACTGATAATAAACCGATAGCAATTCCCATCACGCTATAAGCAACCAGGGAAGTATTTGTAGGTGTTTCTATTAATTTTGTCATAGCAAATACAGGCCTCGTATCAAATAGGAAATGATGGCCTGCCGCGCCGGTTATACATGCCAAGGCAACAGGAATTATGGAACGCGGGGAAAACTCAAATAACAAAAGCTCTATCGCTAAAAAGATAGCAGAAACAGGGCTTCCAAAAATTGCGGCCATCCCTGCCGTTGCGCCTGCCGCCAACAAAATTTTTCTTTCATTGTGTGTGATGTGCAGTAGCTGTCCCAATGTAGAACCCAATGCGCCTCCTGTAGCTATAATAGGGCCTTCCGCCCCAAAAGGCCCGCCGGTTCCTATAGATATAGCTGATGAAATGGGTTTGAGGTAAGTAACGGATGGCTTGATTTTACTTTGATTGGTTAATATCTGTTCCATCGCTTCGGGAATACCGTGGCCGCGTATGGCCTTTGAGCCATAGAGCGCCATCAGGCCAACCAGTACGCCTCCAGCTGCTGGTATAACGATAACCCATAGCCCAAGAGAATTATCGGCAGGGGTTCCGTGTGCAATAGAAAAATTACCATGAAAAGAAATATTTGTAATTAGGTCAATAAGATATACCAGGAATTTCGCTATGAAGCTGATGCAGATAGCGATTAAGACTGCAAGCCCGGAAACTATTGTAATTCTTTTTTTGTTTTGAAATATTTTCGGGTGAATATTTTCTGCTTCTAATACAGGATTCAGAGAAATTGAAAGAGGAATTCCGTTGTGCAATTTTTGTGTTTATAAGTTTAAATATTGGCTGCTATTCTTTCAAAATTAAAACACACTGTCTATTTTATAAAATGTAATTGAGATTTATAATTTACACTAACTTTTAAGAGTGCTTGATGTTGCAGCTTTCATCTGAATTTTGATTGTTAAAATTTTAGGGAATAAATACGAAAAATCCTTATTCCCAATTATTCTAATAATAGAAGATAAAAAAGTCTTTTATTAAAACTAAGTTTTTTACCTTTGCTCAGTAAAAGAGAAAAATGTTTTCAAAAACTTGTGAATATGCGATCCGGGCAATGATCTTTATAGCACAAAGATCGAAGACGGGGAATAGGGTGGGGATAAAAGAAATAGCCAAAGCTATTGATGCACCTGAACATTTTATCGCAAAAATTTTACAGGACTTAAGCCGCAAAGGGCTCGTTCAATCACTCAAAGGGCCTACCGGTGGATTTTATCACGAGGATGAATCGTCGCAGTGTTCTTTGGCAGATATCGTAAAAGCAATTGATGGAGATAAGCTTTTTACTGGATGTGGCTTGGGGCTTAGAAACTGCAACGAAAAAAAGCCGTGCCCTATTCATTATGAATTTAAAAAAGTAAGGGATGATATTTATACCATGCTGGAAGAAGCTAAAGTCGGAGAGTTTAGTCTGCAACTGGAAAAGAATCTCACTTTTTTAAGAAGAAAATAATTTTTTAAAAATAATAAAGGACACATAGGTATTAATATATTTTTATGCATACAAGGTTTATTTCAAGGTCGCTTTTAATGTTTATTGCAACAAGTTTTTTTTCATCATCCCGCTTACTGGCGCAGGCTGATACTGCAACTAAACAATTCAGTTCCTTTCACGGCGCGAATATAATCATGCTAATTATGCTATTAGCGATTGTTTTAGGTGCGGCTATTTTTTTGAAAATTAAGACGTCGGAAGTTGTCTCCGCCGGAAGAAAGAAAAAGAAAGAAATTGATCAAGACCGGCTTGATCAATATGTTAGTAACATGGATAGTAAACAGATTGAAGAATTTTTAAAATATAAAGAAGGCAAAAGCAAGGAAGGAAAAACCGGGGAAAATTCTAATTCTAAACTCATCTCCTTATTTGTAATAATCATAACGTCTTTGTTCGGTCAAACTTTGTTTGCGCAATCAAGTGCAAAAAATCCTGGTTCTCTTTTGAGTGAGGGCGGTGTCATCATCACAATAGCGTTAATTCTTACGCCGATACTTGCTGGCATTGTGTTAATGATCATCAAAGTAAGAAATGTTTTAAAGCAGTATAATAGAAAACAAAATGCGGAGGAAGCAGAGAAGTTAGCTGCTTACCTGGAAATATTACCCGAAAATGAAGTAACAGAAAAATTATTAAAAAGAAAGGCAGCATTGGATTATAGACTAAGTAACTCCGAGTTATCCGGGCAATTAAAAGCAGAGGATAGTATGGGCCTGATCAATATAAATACCAACAGCAGCCTGCCTGTAGTGGCGATAAAGAAGAAGGCTTTGAAAAGGCCAAACATAGATCCGCAACTTTCCAAATTGATTTTATGGTATATAGGCACGGCAACCTTTTGGCTGGTGTTTGGTACCAGTATCGGTGAATATTTAGGGATCAAATTTGTTGCACCAGATGTTGACCATTTTAGCTGGCTGAGCTTTGGAAGGTTAAGGCCGGTGCATACTAACGCCGTATTCTGGGGCTGGGCTTCGCTGGGCATGTTGGCGCTTGGTTATTACATCGTGCCTACCGTTAGTAACACTTCTTTATCAAGTATGAAGCAGGGCTGGTACGCCTTAATTCTTATAAATGTATCTGTTGTGCTTGGTACTATTTGTCTTATGTCGGGCATTAATAATGGCGGCGGGGAATACCGGGAGTACATTTGGCCGGTGATGCTGTTGTTTGCCATTGGCATTATACTCACCTTAATAAACTTTTTAAAAACCATCGCTAAACGAAAAACAAGGGAGATATACATTTCGAATTGGTATATAGTTTCGGCGATCATATTTGCCATCGTAATTGTGTTGGTGGCCTATCTTCCTTTTTGGCAAAATGGCCTGGGAGAAACAATAACACAGGGGTATTATATGCACCAGGGCGTCGGCATGTGGTTCATGCTTTTCACGCTTGGTATCGTGTATTACATGCTGCCGCAGCAACTAAATAAACCCATCTATTCTTACAGCCTTGGTATCCTTGCTTTCTGGACGCAGATATTATTTTATACATTGATCGGGACGCACCATTTTGTATTCAGCGCCATCCCATGGTGGCTGCAAACTGTTGCTATTGCCGGTAGTGCAGGAATGATTATCCCTGTGGTTGCGGGTACTACAAATTTCATCATGACCTTTAAAGGCGCCTGGTATAAAATTGCCGGAAGTTATACGTTGCCTTTCTTTTTAGTAGGTATCATATTTTATTTTACCGGCTCCATGCAGGGTACGGCAGAAGCTTTTCGCTCTACTAATTTGTATTGGCACTTCACTGATTTTACCGTGGCTCACTCCCACCTTACCATGTATGGCATCATTTGTTTTTTTCTATGGGCGGGCATTTATGCGGTCATTCCACGCATCACAGGTAAAGAGCCTCCACAGATAACTGTGGGTGCGCACTTTTGGCTGGCGCTGATTGGTTTGTTATTCTACACAGTTCCCCTAATGTATGGCAGCACTATGAAAGGATGGATGTGGGTACAGGGAGAACCTTTTATAGACGGCGTAGTTTTCATGGCTCCTTATTGGCTGTGGCGTGCGATAGGAGGCAGCCTGATGTGGCTTTCGCATTTATTCTTTGCCTATAATATTTACAAGATGCTTACCGGAAAAGATATCCCGGATGTAAAAGACGCCGCATTGGAAAAATTAAGAAATGAACAGTCCACTTTAGATCCAATAGTATAAAAGAAGATACAGACAATGGAATTATTCGACAATCATAAAAAGTTATTCGGTACAGCAACGCTCTTCTTTGTAGGGTTAACCCTTTTAGTGGCAATAATACCGGCGCTCAATATTCAAAAAAATAATGCGGTGCTTCCCAATTCGGAACCATTAAGTGCCGACGCTATAAAAGGCAAAGCGCTCTATATAGCTAATGGCTGTATTGGCTGCCATACACAACAGGTGCGTAATATTGATATGGATAAAGTATGGGGTTCACGGCCAAGCATAGCCGCAGACTATGCCGGAGATCATCGCCAGGATGTTTGGCGCAACACTGCTACGCTTATGGGCTCGGAAAGAACAGGTCCCGACCTTATTAATGTTGGCAACAGGCAAGGCAGTGAAAGCTGGCAACTGGTGCATTTATATAACCCGCGGATTGTAGTTTCTCAATCTATAATGCCGGCCTACCCATGGTTGTTTGAAATAAAAAATGTGCCTGCAAAATATGATGTAATAGTAAACGTGCCACCGCAATATTTAGGTGGGGATACGGGCAAAGTTGTCGCAACTAAAGAAGCACTGCAACTTGTAGCCTACCTGCTTTCCCTTAAACAGACGAAACTGCCTGACGGTACTGCTACACCTGACTTTTTGTATAAAAGAAAAGCCCAGGCAGCAGGCAATGAAACTGGTTCGAAAGAATTAAATGGGGTAGCGCTTTACACCGCTAATTGCCAAAGTTGCCACCAGGAAAATGGTGAAGGTTTAAAAGGTGCGTTTCCTTCACTAAAAGGAAGCAAAGTGGTAAACGATGATAATCCTGAGTTGATGGTAAATATTATAATGAACGGATATACCGGCCGTGAGAAAGAAGGCTTTGGCCCAATGCCTGCCGTGGGTACAATGAATAATTTAACCGCCGAAGAAATTGCTGGGATCATGAATCATGAGAAATCAAGCTGGGGTAATGAATCGAAAAAAGTAACTGCTGAAGAAATTAAAAAAATAATGGAGGCAGTGAAAGCAGCACCACAGAAATAAGAATTTAAAACCTTCGTAATGAAAAAAATAATCACCTTACTACTGATGACTTTTCCAGGTTTGGCATCATTAGCCTGCCCTGCCTGTGAAAAGCAACAACCAAAACTGCTAAAGGGCATCACGCATGGCGCCGGCCCTGATGGAAACCTGGATTATGTAATAGTTACTATAGTTGTGCTCATAGTTCTCTTTACACTTTTCTTTTCAGTGAAATGGCTGATACGTCCCGGCGAACAATCGCAAAGCCATATTAAAAGACTCATTTTAAATAACGAATAAATGATAGATAAGAGCACCATATTTATTTTTTTAGATGAAGAGCTGAAGCCCATTGCGGAATTCGTGTCGCCGGTAAATTTTGAGTTAGACACTCGCAAAATGGTAGATGGAAAACACACGTTAAAAATTGTAAGCAGGGATCCGACAGGGAAAGAAGGTTTGCGTATCGTTCCTTTTGAAGTAAGGAACGGCCCTTCCATCGCTATTGAAGGAATAAGTGAAAATGCAGTGGTGGATGGAGTTTTGCCGCTTATGATCAACGCGTATGGCAAGGGTGATCAAAAGACATTTTTAATAGAAGGAAGTGAAACGCCACAGAGCATTCCTTCCTGGGTATGGATATTGATAATTGGTTTTGCCGGTTGGGTACTCTATTATCTTATCACGTACCTACCCATTAAAGAATAAAAATATGAACGAGGCAAAAGAAATTATATCGCTCGATGACATTAAAAAACTGGTGGATACTTTTTATGGAAAAGTAAGAAAAGATGAATTGATCGGACCGGTATTTAATGAAAGGATACAGGACCGCTGGCCGCAGCATCTTGAAAAAATGTACACTTTTTGGCAAACGGTTTTATTAGGCGAGCATACCTACTTTGGAAGCCCTTTTCCACCGCACGCTAACCTGCCGGTATCGCATCAGCATTTCGAAAAATGGATGGAACTTTTTACAAAAACCATCGATGAATTATTTATCGGCGAAAAAGCAAACGATGCAAAATGGCGTGCGGGTAAAATGGCGGAACTGTTCGAATCGAAAATAGCGTATTACAAAAACAGACCTTTTAAGAGTTTAATATAATGGCCGGTTTATTAAAATTAATAATTCAATTAAAATAATTTAATCACTATATAAAAACATTACGCAATGATACATTCAGAAATAAATGAAACTATAGATGCTGAAACAGTAGGATCCGTGGCGGCTAAAGATTACCGCAAAGCAGAAATATTTAAAAAATTAGGCATTGATTTTTGCTGCGGCGGCAATACAACTTTGAAAAAGGCGAGTGAAGAGGCAGGCATATCAGAAGAAGAGTTACGATCACAATTGGCTGCGTGCGACCTGTTTCAGAGGAAAACGTTTTCGCAGGATTTCAATAAATGGAAACTCGATTTTTTAACTGATTACATCATAAACACGCACCACCTTTACATTAAAGAAAATGTTCCTGTGATAAGTGACATGGCTCTTAAAGTTGCGACACATCATGAAAAAAATCATCCTGAATTAACAAACCTTCAAATAAATATTCGGCGCTTTCTTGAAGATATGCTGAGCCATATGAAGAAAGAGGAGCAAGCGCTGTTTCCTAAAATCAAGCAATTGGTTTCGAATAAAAATAATGCCGGCGAAAAGGTAAGCCTACAGGCGGGTTGTGTAAAAAGCGCGGTATGGGCAATGCAAAGGGAACATGAAACTTCAGGTGAGGACCTCCAATTTTTCCGGAAGCTTACTCATGACTATTTGTTACCGGAAGATGCCTGCAATTCGTATAAATTCCTGTTTGAAAAGATGAAGGAATTTGAAGAAGATTTAATACAGCACATACACCTGGAAAATAATATTCTCTTTCCAAAAGCAGTGCAACTGGAAGAGGATCTTGTACGCAAAAATTAAGTTTTAAAATGGACAAGTTGCTTTGTACAGGGCTTGATGTGCAATATAATAACGTCATAGTGCTTAATGATTTTTTCGGCAATAAAAATGAAACTCAAAATATTTTATGAACAAAAAACCTATCAGGCGCAATGAAAATATTGTGAAGCTT
>JBDTSD010000194.1:0-7755 GCA_039931355.1 Ginsengibacter sp. | reverse complement strand
TTAAATTAGTAATAGCAGCCTGGTTGCCCACCCACGTAGGACAAATAATGGCATCATATTTATCTATTACCTCATTCACTTTTTGCATCAGCAGGTAACGGTGCCTGTTAGCATTGATATATTCCACCGCTGGAATAAATCTAGCCGCCCTGAAATAATTCGGCCATTCACCTTTTCCCTGCCTTGTCATTTTATCATCGAGCCCGGTTCTTGTGAAGTCATCGAATGCAGCAGCGCTTTCCGCGCCAATAACAATCCCGATAATATCAAAATTATAAATGCCGGAATCGGGGAAGTCAACAGGAATTAGTTGAGCACCGGCTTTTCTATATACATCCAGCACTACATCTTCATTTCCTAATGTATCTTTTTTGCCAAAATAATTTTTTGCGTAAGCAATTTTCATTTTCGAAAGATCAGCCTTACCAGTATAATTAAAAGGCATATCAACAGCCGCTGCATCTTTTCCATCCGCCCCATGTAAATAATTAAAAACAATAGCTGCATCTTCTGCGCTTCTGCAAATGGGACCTGCTTTATCAAGACTCCAGCAAAGTGTCATAGCGCCGCTGCGGCTTAACGAACCGAATGTTGGACGCAATCCTGTTGCGCCGCAAACAGTTGAAGGAGAAATAATAGATCCATATGTTTCTGTGCCTATTGCAAACGGCACAAGGCCTGCGACCGTTGCTGCCGCTGAGCCTGCGGAAGAACCGCTGGAACCCTCGAGCATATTCCACGGATTTTTTGTTCGGCCACCAAACCAATAATCGTCCATAGCCAAAGCGCCCAAAGTAAGTTTAGCAATAAGCACGGCACCGGCTTCTTTTAGTTTCGTATACACGTAGCTGTCATTATCTACCACCTGGTTTTTATAGGGCTCAGCGCCCCATGTTGTTTTAGTGTTCTTAACAGCAAACAAATCTTTTAGTCCATAGGGAATGCCATGAAGCAGGCCACGGTATTTACCTACAGCAATTTCCTTGTCTGCTTCTGCAGCTTCTTTCATCGCAATATCTTCCGTAAAAGAAATAACACATTGAAGCGTATCGCCATATTTTTTTAAACGGTCAATAAAAAATTTAGTTAGCTCAATAGACGAGATTTTTTTATTTTTTATTAAAGAGGCTAATTGGGGAATAGAATAAAATGCAAGATCATTTTTGTTTGCAGGCATATTTATCCCGGCAGGAATATTGAAATTTACCGGCAGTTGCTTTTTATCAAAATGCATATAAGGAAGCAAAGGGCTTTCTGCCATCGTCATTGGAGTGGAATTATCCAAAGAAAAAAGATGCATTTTATCGTATTCCTTTGACCTGTCCTGTACGCTGTTTAACAGCGAATCTTCTTTAGCTTCAGTAAAATGAACGCTGATAATTTTTTCTGTAGCATTAATATCTTTAATAGTGATACTATCCTGCGCGAAACAATAGTTGGAAATTAAAGTGAGTAAGAGTAAATATCTTTTCATTGCAATAAAATTAGTTTTTCTAAAACTACTTCTTATTGCACAACCTTGTAAAAAAAGGCGCGGCTATTTCGATGAAAGTAGCAGCTTCTCTATCGCATGTTTTCTTACAAACCAGGCTATCGTAAAAGTCGGGATGAAATCTACGCCGGGAAATAACTCTTCTATAAAAGAAAATATACCACCCAGGACGCCAAATTTTTTTCCAAACATAAAATAAAATATAATTCCTGAGACAACCGCCCATACAGGGCCAAAAGGTAGCACTAAGTAACTTAAGCAACCAATGACATCCAAAATGATACAGGCTTTCAGTGAAGGAAGTTTTCTTTTCATTGCAGAATTTTATAAATGACTATTATCAAATAAGATTCCATAATCTGTTTCCGCAATTTTGACACTTAATAAACGTTTAAATTTTGTGTTAACGATTCTATTCGGCTTGCAGGCAGACCGAATTGACGTACCTTCGCACACTTAAAAAAAACAGGTATATTTTAAACTAAAGGCCTGGAGAATAAAATAACGAATAATGGAAATAAGAAACATTGCAATAATAGCCCACGTTGATCACGGTAAAACTACTTTGGTAGATAAGATTCTGCACAGTACCAATATCTTTCGTGACAACCAGGAAACCGGTGAATTGATTATGGATAGTAACGATCTCGAAAGGGAGCGTGGTATTACTATTTTCAGCAAAAATATTTCCGTTACGTATAAAGGCGTTAAGATAAATGTAATTGATACGCCCGGTCACAGTGACTTTGGCGGTGAAGTGGAACGTGTATTAAAAATGGCAGATGGTGTGGTACTTTTAGTAGATGCCTTTGAAGGGCCAATGCCGCAGACACGTTTTGTATTACAAAAAGCATTGCAGTTAGGTTTACATCCTATTGTTGTTATCAACAAAGTTGATAAGCCCAATTGTCGCCCGGATGAAGTGCATGATGCAGTTTTTGAATTATTCTTTAATCTTGATGCAACAGAAGAGCAGCTTGATTTCCCTACAATATACGGTTCCAGCAAAAATGGCTGGATGAATACAACACTGGAAGAGACTGATAATATTTTTCCTTTATTGGATGTGATACTTGAAAAAGTTCCGCCGCCATCTACACCGGAAGGCAATTTGCAGATGCAGATCACTTCGTTGGATTATTCTTCTTTTTTAGGAAGAATTGCTGTAGGTAAAGTTGCAAGAGGCACTATTAAAGAAAATCAGCCATTATCATTAATGAAGCTGGATGGTACTATTCAAAAGAGCCGGGTTAAGGAATTATATATTTTTGAGGGGTTGGGAAAAAAGAAAGTGAGTGAAGTGAGCGCCGGAGATATTTGTGCGGTAGTAGGTATTGAAGGTTTTAATATTGGTGAAACGCTTGCAGATTTCGAAAACCCTGAAGCATTACCGGTGATAAGCGTGGATGAGCCAACTATGAACATGCAGTTCAGCATTAATAATTCACCTTTCTATGGAAAGGATGGCAAGTTTGTTACCTCGCGCCACCTGAAAGACAGGTTGGAGAAAGAATTGGAAAAAAATCTTGCTCTTCGTGTGAGCCCAACCGATAGTGCCGAAAGTTTTATGGTGTATGGAAGAGGCATTTTGCATCTTAGTATTCTTGTAGAAACTATGCGCCGTGAAGGATACGAGATTACAGTTGGCCAGCCGCAGGTAATTACAAAAATTATTGATGGCAAAAAATGTGAACCGTATGAGAACCTTGTGGTAGATGTTCCCTCTGAATATAGCGGACGCGTAATTGACCTCGTAACACAGCGTAAAGGTGAGATGCTCATCATGGAAAGTAAAGGAGACATACAGCATCTTGAATTTGAAATTCCTTCGAGAGGCCTAATAGGCTTACGTTCCAATATGCTTACCAATACTGCCGGTGAAGCCGTAATGGCGCATCGTTTTTTAGAATACAAACCCTGGAAAGGATTTATTCCCGGCAGAAGTAATGGTGTATTGATCTCTAAAAACCAAGAAAGAACTACAGGTTATTCTATCGATAAATTGCATGACAGGGGATCTTTCTTTGTAGATCCGGGAGAAGAAGTTTATGCAGGACAAATAATCGCAGAGCATATTAAGCCGGGAGATCTTGTTGTAAATGCTACAGAGCCTAAAAAATTAACGAACCACCGTGCAAGTGGCACTGATGATGCTTCGCGCATTGCACCTAAAACACAAATGAGCCTTGAGGAATGTATGGAATATATTCAACATGATGAATGTATAGAAGTAACGCCTAAAGTGATTCGTATGCGCAAAGTAATTCTCAATGAAGATGAAAGAAAGAAGACGCAGAAATCACAGCAGGTAGAAGCTGTATAGGTTTTAATATACTGGCCAGGATTATATTTTAGGTTTTTTGATCATACCTTTGCAATGGTTATGAAAAAATTCATTTTAATACTATTTTTTGTTTGCGGCGCTTTGTTAATTAACTGCAAGCCTGCCAATGCGCAATGCTCTATTTGCGCAAAATCCGTTCAACAAATGGGTGACAAGCCTGCCAAGGGTTTCAATGCCGGCATTATCTATATTATGCTGGTACCTTATGTGGCTATTGGCGTAGTTGGGTATAAATGGTGGAAGAGCAATCGCACGTCTTAAATTCAATTTAGAAATACTTTTCAGCAAAGTTATAAAGGTTAAAATCTTCCATTTTAATATCGACTGATAACTCCCGTTTCATTTTTTCCTTGTCAACGTGCTTCATCTTACCGGCTTGTATTATTGACCAAACTTTTTCAAAAACAAGGTTCGTTTTTTTAGGATCAGTAATATTTGTATCATAGTCTGAAATTTCCTTATAAAGACTACCAATACCTTCTTTTTGTAAAGCGATCGTTTTAAGTATAGGAATTTCTTTTGTCGAACTTTTAAAAACAGGCGCCAGCATCTGTGAGAGACTATTATAAAAACTATCAGCGTCCGGCCTGTCATATTTATTAATTACGAAAATATCCGCTATTTCCATAAGGCCTGCTTTCATGGTTTGTATTATATCACCACTTTCAGGAACAAGCACCACCACTGTTATATCTGCAAGAGCGGCTATATCAACTTCACTCTGACCCACGCCTACCGTTTCAATAATAATGTAATCAAACCCTGAAGCTTTCATTACTTCAGATATCTCAATTATTTTTGGATGTAAGCCTCCAAGAGAACCTTTACTTGCAAGCGAACGGATGAAAACGCCGGGATGATTATACCAATCACTCATTCTTATTCTATCACCAAGTAAGGCGCCCTTATTGAAAGGTGAAGAAGGATCAACACATAGCACGCCTACTCTTTTTTTATCTGCAATCATCTCACCAATCAGAGCATCCGTAATAGAACTTTTACCTGAACCAGGTGCCCCGGTTATACCAATTATTTTTGCCGGCGGTGACGGTAATTGACGCAAGAGTTTTTCGTATCCTTCCGCTTCATTTTCTATTAGAGAAATAGTGCGTGCCAATGATTTAAAATCACGTTCCTTAATTCCTTTTAGTAAGTCTTCTAACATCTAATTCTTATAATTCTAAATATTATGTCTTTTGTATAAAAGTAAATAATCCATGATGTTCTTTGCCATGAACAAAATTTTATTATGGCTATTGATACAACCAATTATTTTTGGCTTAAGTTGAATACGCCTGAGAACTATCCCGTGCAGATCACACAATTAATAGATTAGTAATGAAATATTAGAAAAAACTGAAACACTTTTGAATAATATTCACATCCAAAAAAAGTCAGTCCCTGCATTATTTATTTCATGTTTATAGGCACCTTTGTAAATTTGCAGACTGCAAAATATTTTAATCTATGACCAATTTTATCCCGATTTTTCCATTAGCAATTGTAGTTTTCCCCGGTGAAAATTTAAACCTGCATATTTTTGAACCAAAGTACAAGCAATTAATAAATGAATGCCATCAAGCTAAAAAACCTTTCGGGATTCCCGTAGTTATTGATAATAAATTAAGCGAATTAGGAAGCCTCGTAGAAATAGCAGAGATTTCAAAAGTATATGATACCGGGGAAATGGATATTAAAACAAAAGGCCTTGGCATTATAAGAATGCTGGAAATAATAAAAGAGGTGCCTCAAAAGCTTTACAGTGGCGCAATTGTTAGCTACCTTGAAAACATAGAACATGGACAAAGGGCATTAATGGATAAAGTAATTGTTGCGATTAAAGAACTTCATCGGCTGCTGAATGTAACACAGCCTTTTACAAAAAAAGAAGAAGACCTTTGGAGCTATGATGTAGCGCATCACGCGGGCCTTACGCTGGAAGGAGAATATGAATTACTTTCTCTTACCAGTGAATTGCAAAGGCAGGAATATTTAAAAAGACATCTTGCAAAAGTATTGCCGGTAGTCGCGGAAATGGAGTCGTTAAAGGAGAAAATAAAACTGAACGGGCATTTTAAAAATTTGAGTGGCTTCAATATTTCTTAGGAACAAAAACTAACTTTCGGCCGTGTTTATACAAAATGAAATCACATAGTTTGAACGAGCATACACTTTGTTTTGATTTTGGAAATACACGCCTGAAGTGTGGGCATTTCGAAGGTGATCAGCTAATAGAGGTATTGAACCTGGAAGATAGCAGCGTGGAAACAATTAAAAGGCTGCTTGAGAAATGCCATCCTGCTAAAACGATATTATCCTCTGTTATTGATCACAACCCAAACATCGAAGACATTCTATCATCCCAAACGCGGTTTCATAAGCTTTCATCAACAAGCAGGCTCCCATTTACAACACCAGTAGGCAAGCCGGAGAGCATCGGAGCAGACAGGCTGGCACTTGCTGCAGCCGCTGTCCATTTTTTTAATGGAAAGAATAACCTTGTAATAGGTTTGGGATCATGCATCACTTTCAATTTCATAAATAAATACAATAGTTTCATCGGCGGAAGTATTTCGCCTGGCATGGAAATGCGCTTTAAAGCAATGCATGATTATACAGCTTTACTGCCACTTATAAAACCGGAACCAGTTCCGTTTGGGTGGAACTTTCCACTGATCGGCTATGATACCCGTACGAATATTTTAAGCGGAGTGCTAACGGGAATGGCCGCAGAAATCGACGGAGTAATAGATTTGTATGACCAAAAGTTCAGCAACTTTAACGTGCTTTTAACCGGTGGTGATGCCGTCTATTTTGCCCATCTCCTTAAAAACGAGATATTTGCCGACCCTCAATTGATCTTTAAAGGGCTATATGCTATTAGCGAATATAATAATGAAACCAAAATATAAACTTACCTGCTTATTACTGGCTGCCCTACCGTTGTTTTGCATTGCACAGGAAAATTCACCTTATTCACGCTACGGAGTCGGTAACCTGGTACCGGCAGGAAATATTCTTAACCGCGGGATGGGTGGTATAGCTGCTGGCTTTACTGACCCGGCGACCATCAATACTATTAACCCTGCCTCATATAGCAATCTTGTATATAGCACACTGGATGTTGGTGTAGAGTACGACGGCAGAGTGATAAAAAGCCAGAATCCTTTGGGTAGTTATAAATCCAATAATGGAATTATTTCTTACCTGCAGGTCGGTTTTCCTTTGCTAAGCGGAAATAAAAAAGCAGAGGCGCATAAAACTTCCTGGGGGGTCGCATTTGGGTTAAAGCCGATAAGTAAGATCAACTATAAAATAAATGCACTAACGAAAAATTCTATTGATAGTATCGCAAGCATTTACGAAGGCAACGGTGGCATAAATGAAGCATTCATTGGCACCGGGTTAAAAATAAAAAATTTCAGCATCGGCTTTAATACCGGGTATTTGTTTGGCGAAAAAAACTATGATACAAAGCTTGTTTTCATTGATTCTATTGATTATTACAAGGCGGAGTATAATACCAAGACCTTGTATGGCGGTGTATTTTTTAATGCAGGATTTCAATATGCTATCAAAATAAAAGATGGCGTCTTTCGTATTGGCGGTTATGGTAATCTTCAACAAAATTTTAGTGGCAAAAAGGATTATAACGTAAATACTTTTAGTTACGATGCAAGTACAGGCGCACCTACTAAGATTGATAGTGTGTACTCAAGTATCGGGCAAAAAGGAACCGTGGTGTTGCCTGCAACTATAGGCGGAGGATTTGCCCTTGAGAAAACCCATCTTATGCTTGGAGCTGATTTTGAAACAACCAAATGGGGCAACTACCGCTTTTTTGATCAAAAAGATCTTGTGTCCGATAGCTGGATTGCCAAAGTTGGTTTTCAATATTATCCCGCCACAACGGGCACCA
>JBDTSD010000193.1:0-7765 GCA_039931355.1 Ginsengibacter sp. | reverse complement strand
AAAGCTATACCACGCCTGATGATTTCAAAGCCAATCTTGCAAAATTTATAACTGAATCAAGAAGTAAAAAAGCAATCCCAATTTTAATAACTCCCGTTGCCAGGCGTAAATTTGATTCGTCTGGAAAGATAGAAGAAACACACGCCGCTTATACACAGTTGGTAAAAGATGTTGCGTTGCAATACAAAATTCCTTTGATTGATTTGGATTCCTTGAGCCAGCAATTGCTTCAGCAAATGGGGCCGGAAACTTCTAAATATTTATACAATCATTTATCTTCCGGAGAAAATCCGCATTACCCGGAAGGAAGAGCAGACGATACACATTTCAGTGAACTGGGTGCAAGAAAAATGGCGGGGATTGTTTTGCATAACATTCAAAGTTTACATCTTGAATTAGCAGATAGAATTCGTGGTGTTTCGCAGAAAGAAATAAATGACAAATAATAATTATAAATTTTTAAGAGATTTTGTGATTGGATGTCATGTCCCTCTCCTTTGGAGAGGGGTTGGGGTGAGGTTTCTGTGTTTAATCGCACTCATGTCTTTCGTTTTTCCTCCAAATAAAAAGATCACCATTTGGATGATTGGTGATTCCACCATGTGCCAGTACGATTCATCCCGCTTCCCGCTCACCGGCTGGGGAATGCCCTTTGCAAAATATTTTGATTCTTCAGTAGTGATAGAAAATAAAGCAAGAGGTGGACGCAGTACAAGAACTTTTCTTTCTGAAAACCGCTGGCAGCCTATCGTTGATAACCTGCAGGAAGGTGATTATGTGATGATGCAATTTGGCCACAACGATGAGGCGAAGGAAGAAAAATATAAAGACCGTTATACGCCGGTTCCTGATTACAAAACAAATCTTATAAAATTCATTACAGAGACAAGAGATAAAAAAGCAAGTCCTGTTTTGATTACACCGGTTACAAGAATGCGTTTTGATAAAGATGGGAACATGATGGAAACGCACACGGATTACACCAACGCCTGCTATGAAATTGCAAAACAATACAATGTTCCTTTAATTGACCTTGATAAAAAAAGTCGTGAGTTGCTGCAACAATATGGCCCTGCAAATGCCAGCCTTTTATTTATGCAATTGGATTCGGCTGAAGTTCCAATTTATCCAAACGGTATAAAAGACAATACACATTTTAATGATTATGGTGCGAGAAAAATAACAGAGCTGGTGCTTGCAGGTATTAAAGAATTGAAGCTTGATTTGGCTGATAGAATTGTAACGCATGAAAAAGCTAAAATTGCTACTCCATCTACGGCCGGCATCACTGGAGTACCGGATACTTCCTATACAAATTACAGCGCTTATACTTCTACAAAAAAATCATTTCCAAATATTAAGTTGGTACAGGAAGTTCATTTTTCTTCAGTAAAGGAAACAAGGGATATTGTTTATTGTACAGCCGGTAACCGCGATTTAAAATTAGATGCATTTATTCCTTCTAATAATAAAAAACAAATCCCTGCTATCATAATTATTCACGGCGGCGGATGGCGCAGTGGCAATAGGATGCAACATTATCCATTAGCTGAAAAGCTTGCCAGCCTTGGCTATGCATGTTTTACTCCCGGATACCGTCTGTCAACTGAAGCATTGTATCCCGCTGCAATTATTGATGTAAAGGCATCAATAAGATGGGTACACGCAAATGCAAAAAAATATAACATTGATACATTAAAGATTGCCGTGCTTGGTTTTTCAGCCGGCGGTCAGTTGGCTGCTTTGACAGCCACAACGAACAATAATAAAAAGTTTAATGGAAATGATAATTGCCAGCCTACAAATTCTGATAACGTCCATGCTTTAATTGATATAGATGGCATTCTTGCTTTCATTCATCCGGAGTCAGCCGAAGGAGATGATAGCAAGAGAACTTCCGCAGCTACTAACTGGTTTGGTTACACGAAAACTGAAAACCCTGCGCTATGGAATGAAGCGTCAGCTCTTTCGCATGTTGATAAAAATGCAGTTCCAACTTTATTTATCAACAGCGGGGTTGACAGGATGCATGCCGGAAGAAATGATTATATAAAAGTGCTCGATCAAAATCATATCTATTCAGAAGTGCATACGTTTGAAGGAGCGCCGCATTCATTTTGTTTGTTCGATCCATGGTTTGATCCGACAGTAAAATTTATTGATAGTTTTTTGAAAAAAGTATTTCATACTTAAATCAATTGAGGCTGGCCTGCAATAGTAGTTATGAATTGTATTAGTTTGTTTCAATTCATCGAATTTTAAAAGGAGCGGAAACAACAGGGCATGACTAAGAGAGTGCTAGTTTTCGCTAAATTTGAACAGCACGTGAACGATATATTGAATTGGGAAATAGAAGGAGTAATGATCACATTTACCTTTATTTTTATCGGCCAATATAAGGGTTGCCTTGTAAAGTCTTATTAATATATATTCCTAAATAATCTATTACAAAATGAACAAACCACTTATTTCTATCGTCAACTCCAGCACTTTCGGAAAACACTTTACAGAACACATCAGCACTTTGGAAAAATTTGCAGATATACAACACATAACGGTTCCGGCAGATATTGATGGCGACGCATTGGCAGAAAAAATTAAGAATTCAGATGGCATCATTGCGAGTGTAACGCCACGCTTTCCACGCAAAACATTAGAGCAGTGCACCAAACTAAAATTGCTTGCAAGGCATGGCATCGGGTGCGACAATGTTGATCTTGTGGCCGCTACCGAATTGGGAATCCAGGTATCGAGAGTGAAGGGAATAGTAGAAAGAGAAGCAGTAGCTGAGTATGCCGTAGCATTGCTGATGGCTGCATCCAGGCAGATTCCGCAGGGAGCGCAGGCCGTAAAAAACAGCGATTGGGCGAGCCGCTCCCGTATGGTAGGTATGGAATTGCAAGGAAAAACAATTGGTATTATTGGCCTTGGAAATATCGGCTCACGTTCTGCAGAAATTTTATCAAAAGGCTTTAATGCAAACGTTATTGCATCTGACCCTTACATTGATAAAGAAAGATTCAAACAATTTGATGCGGAGGAAGTATCACTGGAAGAATTGGTCAAGCGTTCCAATGCAATTCTCTTTCATTGTCCCCTCACAGATGAAACAAAAAGAATGCTGCGCAAAGATCAGTTTGCTGCCATGCAAAAAGGCGCAGTGCTGGTAAACACCTGCCGTGGAGAACTGGTTGATGAAGATGCTTTGTACGCTGCATTGCAGAATGGTCCTATGGGTGCCTATGCTTCAGATGTGGTAGAAGGAGAACCCATTGATGGCAATCACCGCCTGGCTAAACTTGATAATGCCGTCATTACACCGCACCTTGGCGGCTACTCCTTGGAATCGTTGCATGGCATGGGGCAAACATGTGTAGATGATACTGTTTCCGTATTTCAAAACAACGGCATCGCGGGAGAACTAGCCAATCCTGAAGTATTGAAAAAGCATAGATAAAATGGTATTAACATTAGCAATAGACCTCGGCACCACCAACCTGAAAGTTGGGCTAGTAAATGAACAGGGCGAAATTCTTTCAGTTCGTTCTTCTCCCATGCAAACGATCAGCAGTGAACCAGGCGCCGCAGAACATGACCCGGAAGAATTAAAACGCCTGTTGCTTGATGCATGCAGGCAGGTGCTCACTGATGATTATAAAGAACAGGTAGGCTATATCGTTTCATCAACTTATCAATTTGGATTGATGATGCTGGATGCGCAACGAAAGCCGCTTACGGCGATGACATTGTTAACTGATATACGCCCGCAAAAAACTTTTGCTGATTTCATGGCCGCCTTTGCAGACATTGATATTTATCAAAAAACCGGATGCCCGCTTATCAGCCAATACGTGCTTCCACGGCTGTTTTATTTTTCAAAAGAAAAGCCTTTGCTTTTTGAAAAGATAAAATACTTCACTGATAGCAAATCATTTTTATTTGAATATTTGACCGGCGAATGGGTTACAGATATGAGCACGGCCGCTGCTACACAGTTTTTTAATGCACATAATTTTCAATGGGATGAAGAACTGCTTTCAAGGCTCCGTCTTTCTCCTAACCAGTTTCCTCCGGCAGAAGATGGAACAAAGTTTATGGCGCCGCTGAAGAAAGAATTATGCGAAGCATTGGGATTGAAACAAAATGTACAGGTGGCTCTCGGATTATATGATGGCGCTGCCTTGGCTGTGGCTCTTGGTGGCCTCGAACCAAACGTGGGCATTGTAAACATAGGTACTACAGCAATGTTGCGTGTACCTGGTGAACAACCGGCGCTTGATAAAAATGAAAACAAACGCATACAGGCCTATGCCTATCAGAAAGGAAAATTTTTGAATGGTGGTGCGCTCAACAACGCCGCACTTCCTTTGGACTGGATGCGAAATAATCTTTTTGATGTGGATTTGCAGGATGAAATTTTGCTGCAGATTTCTAATGAACCGCCTTTGTTCTCTTTGCCTTATTTAACAGGAGAGCGAGATTCAAAAACTGGCCCTTATGCTTCGGGAGTTTTCTTTGGCATACGCAGAAGCCATTCCCGGATAGACTTTGCCCGTTCTGTCTTGGAAGGGGTAGCCTATTCTTTGCGTTATCTCTATGATGCGCTGCAGGAAAATGACCTGAATGTAAAAGAAGTGAGAATGGGCGGTGGGGGTGTCAACATTAAAGTATGGCCGCAGATCTTCGCAGATGTTTTAGGTGTACCTGTTACCATCTCTACCGCAAATGAAATGGCGCTTGTTGGCAGCTCCATGCTGGCTTTTACGGCAGGGGGAGTGTTTAAAGATTTGAATGAAGCTTCAGAAAAAATGTTGAAAGAAAGCAAGAGAATAGAACCAAATGAAACAGCGGTAAACGTTCATAATCAGCGTTACCCTTTTTTCAAAAAACTACGGGAAACGCTTGCGCCATTATATAAAGAACATGCTGAATTAAGATTTTGAAATCAGTATGTTATTTATTTTTAGTTAACCCAACTTTCGTGTATTCAGTTCCGTTAGGAACGTTTTGTCGTAGAAATTAAATGGAAAATCCAATGCGTTCCGAAGAAATGCATTGGGTTTTTTCAAAATAATCTACCCACAAATTGTTCTGATGGAACAAAAATTCTTACCCTATAAACAAAGGCACAATATGCCGCTGGTAAAGGTTTTCAGTTACATGAGCAGCGACAATATCTTTATATTTCTTTAATGCAGCATAATAACGGTCGCCGTTTTCTCCCGCAACTTTATAAGCCACATGTATCAATTGCCTGAAGTCCGGGTTAAAGTCAGCGTGTTGCTGATTATGGCGAAGCGTATTGGCAAATTTTTCACCGCTCCATCCATTTACTTCTTCTGCGGTTGGCAGCCTGCTTTCCTTTACATCAATTACGGTTGCATAAGGGCCACACAGTTCATCAAAACGCCCTAAGGCATTAGCATAAATTTCTTTGGCAAGTTCCAGCGCTTCATTGCCCGCTTCGGCAAGCCCAATCATCTCTTCCAGCCATGTTGTTCCCGCTGTTTTCAAATGGATGCCGGTATCATGTTTTTTAATCAGCTCTCTTATTGGTTTGTAAAGTGAAAATTTATCGCTTCCTGAGTGTACACTTAGTTTTAAATTTTCCGGCAAGCCAAATTCTTTTATAGCCTGCCTTATCACGAGGATATCTTCTTCAAATTCTTTTGCGAATTGCTGCAAGTTTCCAACGTAGTCAACACCTTTATTAAACCGCCCGGTAAATTTTGGTGCAATAGTCTGGGCCTTTATTTTATTATCAGCGAGGGCGCTTAAAATAAAAAATAATTCTACCGGCGTTTGCGGATCATTTACTTCGTCCATTGAAACTTCGGCAATAAAATTATCTTCACCTTTCGCATTGGCAATATGTTTATACAATTTCCCTGCTTCAATAGCAGCTAATAAAAATTTATTTGCAATGTCACGAAGCATATTTTCGGTTACTTCAAATTGTTCACTGATACCGGGGATAGACAAGCTTCCAATGTATTTCTTCCGGCGTTCTACAAATGCATTTATTTCACTTTCAGGGGCAGGTTTACCTATGTAGTCAGCTACATCCAAAGTAAAAAAATCAGAACTTTCAATAAAGCCATCTACGGTTGCTATGGTAATATGATCAGCGTCCACGCGGTATGGACCGGCCCAGCCCAAAGCTTTAACCGCTGCATCTGCTTCTGCACGCAATTCTTCCGGCGAAGTCTTTATCGTTATATGTTCGCGGTTTGATTTGTTCCAGATTGGGGTAATATCAACGCCCTGTTCTTTAGCTTTTATTACTGCTTTTAACTGTGCTTCACCCTGGTGGGCAAAACGATCGCCCATGCCGAAAGAAAATTTTTCTAATTTCATATCTGTGTGTTGTATGTAAGGTTACTTAGTTAATTTATTAGGTATAATCCTACTCCACATTTAATTGAATCTTTGTAGGATGATGACAGCAATTTATAGACTGAATTCTTTGACACGGCGTAATGTCTATACTCCACTGAATGCACTAAACCCGCCATCAATAGGGATAACAACTCCCGTTACAAACTTCGATCCATCGCCACAAAGCCAAAGTAAAGTACCAATAAGATCATCGGGTGTACCAAAGCGGCCCATTGGCGTATGCTCTATAATTGTATTGCCTCTTGCCGTCAGGCTGCCATCAGCTATGGTTAATAAAGTCCTGTTTTGATCGGTGAGAAAAAAACCGGGTGCCATTGCATTTACCCGTATGCCAACTTTTGAAAAATGAACTGCCAGCCATTGAGTAAAATTAGAGACAGCTGCCTTTGCACCACTGTAAGCAGGTATCTTGGTAAGCGGCCTGAATGCATTCATTGAAGAGATGTTGATGATGGTTGCACCTTCCCTGCCTATCATATCTTTTGCAAACACTTGCGTAGGCAATAAGGTTCCAATGAAATTAAGATCGAAAACAAATTTGATGCCTTCAGGATCGAGGTCAAAGAAAGTTTTTAGTTCTCCACCAGCTTCAAGATCTTGCTCAGTAAGAAATGGATTAGAGGTTGTTCCTTTTGGATGATTACCACCGGCGCCATTAATAAGAATATCACAGGGGCCTAAAGCATTCAAAATCTTCTTATGTGCCTCTTTTAAACTATTAATATCTAAAACATTTGCAGCAACACCCATTGCCTGTCCACCTTTGTCGGTTATTTGCTTTGCTACTTTTTCTGCATTCTCTACCTTTAAATCAAGCACTGCAATCTTTACTCCTTGCTCAGATAGCGCTATCGCCATCGTGCTGCATAATACTCCGCCGCCACCTGTTATAACGGCCACCTTGTTTGATAATTCTGAGGACATTTTTTTGTTTATTTATTTGTGCACAATAATTAGTAATTAGTGTAAAGCCACTTGACTGATACGCAATTCATCAATACCAGATTTAGCCAGGCCATAGTAGAATTGATAACTTTTGCTTTGAGATAAAATCAAAATATCGGGTATAAAATTAATAACGTTGAAAAGCTCAATGCCTTTATAAAAGACCCACAGAATTAAGAAAGAAAATTCTATAAATTCCGTAAGCGCAAGATAAGAAACGTTTTCTACCTATGATAGGGCAATCTAAAATATTCACTCCTTTCCTACTGGTTTTAAAAAACTAAAAGCACGCTTTGTTGCAAATCTGCAGGAAGCTTGTTTGATAGCTAAAATTTCATGAAACTTATCAAGTTTTCTGAGTGGTTGACGTCTTTCAAAAGAGTTTTTAAAGTACCTTTAAAGAACAGCTCATCATGCCTTG
>JBDTSD010000192.1:0-7790 GCA_039931355.1 Ginsengibacter sp. | reverse complement strand
AAATAAGCTTTGACCAGGAGGTCTATACGATAATCGGGAAGGCTCGGTTATATTATCAAGCTGGCAAGTGGTGACATTGAAGTAAGTGTCGTCAGACATTTACAAAAACGATTTTATTCCGTGGAAGAGAGGAGTGAGCCTGTAAAATTTGCACGAATGATCGGAAATTTCAATGATGGTTCTGTTGTAGGAAAAATTCAGTTTGGTTCAAGAGCAACAGTGTATATTAAATTAACAAAGGCATTAATAAATCCATAGAGTTTAAATGGCCGAAGGCGCAATACATCTGGTACCTCGGTGGGGGCTGGTGTTTCCTTTAAAACCAAGTCGGAAGTAAGCCGGCACTTTTGTTTTTTTGAAGGTCAAACAGGCAGGCATATCAGTATATGAGGCCTATCGGTTTTTACAAAACCGATAGTTGGAAAATCAGATTCAGGCGAAACCACAATGAATAAGGAGGTTCGCAATTTTGCTTATATTTTGTGGCATAGCATTGCAGCTATAAAGCGATAAAAAAAATAGTGAGTGATTCGGTGAGTAGATTTTTTTAACCGACTCAAACTGTTGATTTAATAGGGGTTTGTGTGGTAGGGTTCGAATCCCAGCGGCTCCACAGATTTATAAGTTAAACGAGACTAAGAAATCCCGCAAACTCAATGTTTGCGGGATTTCTTTATCCAATCAATTTATAACCCTTAATACCTTGCAACAATACGAATCATCTTGCTGCTGGCAGCCCCTTCAACACCTGCTTCGTCCATCATTTTTTTCATCGTGTCAGACTTCATAAATGCATTGGCTTTGGCGGTGTCTGTAAGCGCCAATACTACCATTACTTTATGATTATCGGCGGCCTCGTATCCATAGCTGCGATCTTCCATGCCATTATCCAATCGTAACTGGCGGCTGCCTTCAAAAGCTTTTTTCCAGGCATCCCAGTCTTTTACACTTACGTTGCGCACCACCCTTGTATCTGTGGGAAGAGTATTCGTGGCATCGTACACCACTTTATAAGTATGCATCTCAGGCGTGCCGATAACGCCGCCATCTTTCATAGCCATCTTCAGGCTGGGGTCTTTTCCGAAAGCCATTCCTTTATCCAGGTCATCAGCTTTTACCGCTACGAGCACCGTGTTGGAATCCGGGAGCATGCGGGCTACTACATAACTATGCATACCAAAAGCCAGGCGCACGCTGTCATGCTTGTCATAGCTCGCTTTCCATTTGTCGTAGTTGGCTACCTTGTGTGTTACCACCATCAAATTATACGGGGGATTAACTTCATAATTCGCGGTCATTGGCGTCTCAGGGGCCTGCATAGATTCCGTTGAATCAGTGACCGTAGTTTCGGAGGTAGTAGATTCATCGTTACTTCCGCAAGAAGATAACATAAGCGAGAGCGCTGCACAAAATATGGTGCAGTACATTTTGATCTGTTTCATGTTTGATTGTTTAAATATTTTAAAATGAGAAAGTGCAGGTGGAGATGCATAGTGTAGCAAATACGAAGATATGCAGATTGAACTATTCAAATATTAAAAGCTTTTTTGACTAACAACAGGCCTTCAACAAAGGAAATTTCTTGTCAAAAGAAGCACATCCGTCGCGATAGTTGTTAATTCTTCGAGGCGCTTGTTGTGATTTCAAAAGCAAAAAAATTTACTGTGGTAAAGTTGTAATTTCAACATAGAATTTTTTTTTAATGACCGCTAAAAAATTTCATAAACTGGATATAGATCTACCGCAGCAGCGTTTGGTTAATCAACGTCCATGGTTGGTTGCGGGTTTGTTGCTGGCCTCAATCATATTAATGGCTATTGCTTACGCTTATTTTAAAAGATAAAATGGCTGATACCTCTTAAGCCTCGACAACATTCCAAATTAAAAGAATCACCACTTTCCAATTACAGAGTTTTATAACAATCACCGCCCTACCGGTAATTCGCACATAAGCTCTTCAAAAAGTAATCGCATATATTATCTTAATAAATCTACCCCTGTGCTATAATATCATTCAACAGCATTCAAAATTTGCAGCCAATGCGAAGCATTTCTTTAAAAATATGAATTTCAGTGGTGGACAATTCGCAGCGTTTTTGAAAATAGAAAATCAATGCATTGCCAAAAATTTTCGGGTCTCAGAAAGTTCAGGCCTGTCAGAACCTGAACCTGCTATTGCTGCCAATTGCTTGTAATAGTAAATTGCTTTTTGTGTTTGCCCCAATTGTTCTGCGGCTTCTCCTGCACCATACAAACTATTAAATCGATTGGGGCATTTAACAAGCACTGCTTCATAAGCCTGCAAAGCATTTTCGTGCTGGCGCGCTTGTAAAAACATATCGCCCAATAATTCTCTTGCGGGTAATACTTCACCTGGCGTTACGGGGTGCTTTTCAGTACTGTCCTCCATATTGGCAGCAAGTTGCATAGCACTCAGGCCACCTGTTTTGTCGCCTGAAGCAAATTGAATCCAGGCTTCACCTGTTTTTATTTCTGTTGCCACCTCCATAGATTTATAGGTATCTTTTTGTCTTTCTAATGTATCGTGTAGCTGGTTTAGTATTTTCAATTCAATTTTTGCAGCATTTAAATTTCCGATATGAGCAGCACCTATTAAGCGGGCAAAATGAATAATTGCTTCCTGCCATGGAAAGTTATTCCATGGAAAGTTTACAGGATGTATTTGCAGCGCCGCCGCATCATTCCATTTCTTATTTTCCAGTAAATAACGGGAAGGGATAGCCGCAAATGCATAAGCATCTTTAAAATTTACGGGATACACCTCATTGATGGTGTCCACATATTTCACTTGTTCTTCAGCAAGTTTATTTTCACCCTTTTGCAGGTAAGCGTACACAAGATAATCCAGGCCATGAAGCTCTTCGTCCCAGTGTCCTTTTATACCCGTTTGTTCAGCATAGCATTTTGCTGCGCCAATAGATTTCAGATTTGAATTGATACATTCATCCCAGAGGCCAAGCCTTGTAAAAATATGTGAGGGCATGTGAAGTGCGTGCGCAGAAGAAGGTGCGACCTCGGCATATTTTCTTGCCGCGGGTAACGCGAGAATGGCCAGCCCCGGGTAATCGTATGTGTGTATAAGATAGTGAATGATGCCAGGATGATTTGGTTCAACAGCATACAATGCTTTTAATATAGCGGCGGCTTTTTTTTGATTAAGATAAGTTTTGTCAGTTGGATTGGCGGCTGCATCCAGCGACAAAGCATAAAATATGGCCGCTTCTTTATCATCAGGATATGACGCGTGTAATTTTTCCATTGCCTCTTCAAAATTTACACACCGGGTATGATGATCTTTTTTATCCCAATCTTTATAAAATGATCCGATAGCGTTAATATAACCAGCTTCTCTTGCTGATTTTGTATTAATGGAATTTGCAAGCTCAATGGCTTTGCTTCCCTTTTGAAGTTCAGCTTCCGTAGGAGGATTCCACAAAGGATGAAAATTGCACATGGCAACGCCCCAGTATGCCATAGCACATGTGGGTGTTTCATCAATTATTTTCGCAAATACTTTCTCAGATTGATCGTACTCAAAAGAATGCAGGAGTTCTACTGCCAGGTTGAAATCCTCCTTCGCTTTTTTATCACAGGTCATTTCGAAATCAACCGAGCCGAATTGTTGATTGGTCATACCGCATGAAATAACACTTCCTTTTTTTAGATGTAACTCGCTAATTGCTTCTTTTGATGGGGTTGAGTTGTGGCTATTGCATGATAATGTTGCAGATGCTAATAAAGCATAAAACAATCTTACGGAATTGTTGGTGAACTTTTCCATATCTCCACATTTTTAAAGTTGCCACGGCACAGGTCATTGCTTATGCAAGGAAGTGTTGCGTGCGGAAATTTTTTTTCGTCAATCGGAAGGTGCCCTTAAGGTTTATCGGGGAAACTGTGAATAAAATTAGATACAAAAACTCAATTAATGAAAAGGGAATTGCGTACGGACAGGTCGTACCGAAGTACGGGGGGAGGTCTTATGTATGAGTTAAGATGCGATACTCTTTTTAATTTCAAAGAGTAAACGTTCATTCATCATAAAACCTCCCCCATAACTAAAATACACAATTAGATTTTACAGGTAATACAATTTTCTGTGGACTGGATGTTCACAAACATAGCTGGCGAATAAACATTCGCGACAGGGATATGCAGCTTGAGTTTCTTAAACTGGTTTTTTAATTTGACAGAAGTTTGAAAATGTAAATCATTTTTTGGATAAGGTTGTCAACAGATTTTCCAGGTCGTTCAATGTCATGGTAAATCCTTCCTGGAAGCCCATTTCAATCATTTTCTCCATGCGCTCAAGCGATTCGTTTTTAATAGTGATACTGACCTTTGTGGTTCCATTCTGTTCACTGAAATTCAAATCCCAATCAGAACCAGGCAATTCTGGATTTTCATCTTTGTCTGCAAATGCATTCAAATATTTGAAATTGGTTTTTGGGCTAATGGAAGTAAATTTCTGAATTGACCAATGCTCTTGTCCTTCCGGGCTTACCATAGCATAAAATCTTTTCCCGCCAACTTCGAAATTCATAAATTTTGTTTTTGAGACCCAGGGTTTAGGTGCCCACCACTGGTCAAGAATTTCCTGCGTGGTAAAAGCATCCCATACCAGCGAAAGGTCAGCAGCAAATTCCCTGTTTACGAATACCGTTTTTTTTGATTTGTCAACGGTAAAATCAAATAGCAAATCGTTGTTCATTTTTTTTGTTTTTTTATTGTTGATAATACTTTGTCCAATTGATTAAATCGGTTTTCCCAAATCTTTCGGTATTGTTCTAACCATTTATCTATTTCTTTCATTTTTTCAATTTCAAGAGAGTAGTAAATTTCTCTGCCCTTGTAATCTTGTTTTACCAGCGCACATTCAGTCAGAACGCGTAAATGTTTTGACACTGCTTGTCGGGTCGTGTTGAAGTTTTCGGCAATGGCGTTAGGGGTCATTGCCTGTAATGCAATTAAGGCGATAATAGCCCGCCTTGTCGGGTCTGCAATGGCTTGAAATATGTCTCGCCTCATTTGTTTAGAACATTTATTAAAGAAACCAATCGGTTGCAAATATATGTGCAACGTTTCGGTTTCGCAAATTTTTTTATAATTATTTTTCTTTTATCTTAAATCTTTTAGTCGAAATGCCTGGGTGCAGGGCATCGCAGGAGTGGTTCTGACTAACGTTTTGCATTCTGTCACTTATCAAAAGAGACCTGAACGACCTGTGGCGCTTTGTAAACAGGAGCTTTGGCACCTAATCATAAATGAATTTTTTAACCCACCATCACAGAAACGATTTTTAATTTTCATTAAGAAGCATCCATGAAGTTCCAAATTTATCACGCAGCATAGCAAAACGATTTGCAAAAAATGTCTTCTCCATCTTTATAAAGATTTCGCCGTTGCTGGAAAGCAGGTTATAGATCTGCTCTGCTCTCTCCGCCGTATCAAATCGAAGCGTTAGGTAAATACTACGCATAGGTTCGGCATTAGGAATGTCGGCGCCCCTGACAATAGTACCCCCCCTATCTCCACTATCGCATGAAGAATTGGTTTCGTCCATTCCTTCGGAAAATTGGCAGGCGGTTGCTGGTGAGCAGTCATCAAAGTTATTTTGCCACCAAGGTGTTGTTCGTAAAACTTAAAGGCTTCTTCGCAATGTCCTGGGTAGTTGATATAAATGTCAAGTTTTATGGATTGATCGGTGTTCATGATTCTGTTTTATTTAGGTTGTTTGTTACGGTTAAATTCTTCGTAAAGATAATTTTATCTTCCCCGAATCTTAGGGATGGATTACGACAAATTGAAAGCGTATTGCGTCAATAATAAAGTTTGTTAATTGCTTTGTTGTGCTGTCATTGCAGCTTGCAGCCAGCGAAGTGGCTTTGTGCAGGAAGGGCAATAGAATTACTTCTTGTACGGTACTAAAGCTAAATTATAACCCAAAAGGGTATTCTTCAAAATTCCCAATATTTTGTGCATCTTAATTGTTTATCAGCAATGGAAGCTGCTTTATATCTACCTGGTATATGTCGCCTAAACCATTTCCTGCATTATAAATTCTCTTTAGCAAATGATTGTAATCTTCGTTGGTTTTATGGGAACTTATTGTCTTAGTCCGGGTACTTGAAAAGAAAAAATATTTATTGTCAGGAGAAATTTTAGGAGAATATTCTGTGCCGGCTGAATTGAAAGGTTCTCTATTTGTTTGGTCTGCAATAAAGTCATAAGCCCAGTGTTTAATATGGTAAAAATCAGAAACAAAGAGGTTGCTGGAAATAAGTTTTTCCACCTCCGTTATTTTATTAGATTCTTTATCTATCATGTACGTTTTGTTTCAAAATGTCAGCATAAAAGTATCCATACTAATGCTTATAAATGCCCCATTTATAAAAAGAGCAATATATTGAAGGTATCTGCTGCGATTCTGTTGAGCAATGATTTGTTGCAAGTGTTTTCAACAAAAAATTTATAAATATTCGTCCGCCGAGGGGGGGTGGGTTGGCATTTTTAACTCTTTTGCAAGGTTGGCTTTGCGCCTGGGTCTTGAGTGCTTTGCAATGCGCTAAGTATGTAAAATTTATCAGCGATGCAGGCCGCTGTGTTCAAGCAATAAGTCCTACACTATCTTATTCAGTTCTTTTTTCACCAGGCGGGAATTAATGTACAACGTCAAAGCAAGTAACACTGCAGCCATAAGCCACACACTCCAATTCAAGAAGACGGGAAGGTTAGCGCTGTTGACGACAGTAAGTTGCACAAAGAGATAATGGAGGATCGAAGTAAGGATGAGTGAAATTATTATTATAGATATATACACGGGTAGCCATGTTTTCACGACACTATTTCCCAACCATTTTGGTGAGTAACCAAGCGTAAGCAATAGTTGCAGGTTGTCTTTACTTTTTGCGATCATCAATTGTAGATAAAAGGAAAACAGCATTAACGCTAAACCTATTACGAGCAAGCCAAAAACAGCAAGCGCACTCACAATATTTTGCAATATCCCTTTTACTCTTCCGAATTTAGTTTTGTCTTTGTTGAGGTGATAACCCCGGTCCTCAAGGTAGCTAAGTAATTGGGGGTTGTTTGCGTCTTTCGTTTTTATGAAAACACGGGAAGGGCGCACTTTCGACACGCCACTAAAATGTTCGTTGCACCAGGTAAGAAATGATTTTGGCACAATCACAGAATTTATTCTATCGCTTAAGGCAACTATGTTACCCCTGAAATTTTGTGAACCGCCGGGGCCATAACAGGTGAGAATTATATTAACTGATGAAATGGTTTTATCAGACAATTGCGGTAATCCTTGCGCAGGTGCAAACACGTTATACATTTCCAAAAAATCAGAAGAAAAAATTATGGGAACAGTAAGCTGGCCTTGCTGCCAGGTAAATGATGGCGGAACTGTATCAATAAAATTATTATCTATAGTTTCCAAAAAGAGATCGGTGCTGAAAGGCATGATGTCTCCCGCACTTGCCGTCACTCGAAATTGATTAGCAATCAAAGGTGAGAGGTCCTGGATGCCCGGCTGATTTTTTAGCGTCACCAAATCTGAATCGCTAAAAGTGTTGTCCCGGCCCATATTTTCATTGGTGATGGTTTTTGAAATCGATATAAAATCATAACCATTTTTTCTTGGGCTATCTTCTTTAAGTAGCTGTTGAATGTTGATGAACATTTGCATAGAAACCAGCAGCAGCAATACACCAATGCCAAGCCCAATGTAACCGAACCACCGTGAAAAAATATTTTTCCCGGTG
>JBDTSD010000191.1:0-7819 GCA_039931355.1 Ginsengibacter sp. | reverse complement strand
TTTACATTTGCTTTTGACATATTTGACCTTTTTGAGGTCAACATATTTCAGGCAGTTACAACATCGTACATCTAACATTGTACGTAATAAATACTTTTCCCTATATTCACTTTCCCTTTAAGGCAAGTGATTTTAAACAATGAATAAATGAAGGCTATAATACCGGTTGCAGGCGCGGGAACTAAACTGCGGCCACACACATATACACAACCTAAGGCGCTTATCCCTCTTGCTGGAAAAACAATTCTGAGTATAAATGTTGATCAGCTGCACGAAGCAGGCATTAATGATTTTATTTTTATAGTAGGTTATTTGGGTGAAAAAATACAGGATTATATCAGGTCAAAATACCCACAGCTTACCTGCCATTTTATTTTTCAGAATGAAAGAAAAGGTACGGCACACGCCATTGATCTTGCAAAGCAAATAGTGGGAGACGATGAAGTATTTATAGCATTGGGAGATACCATTTGCGAATATAATATTGAAGAGGTGCTGGCCTCTTCAGAGTCCATGCTTGGTATAAAAAAAGTGGATGACCCGCGCAACTTTGGAGTGGCAGAAGTAGATGAAAAAGGCTTTATTACAAGGGTAGTAGAAAAGCCGGCCATACCAAAATCCAACATGGCGCTGGTAGGGCTTTATAAAATAAAAAATACAAAAGTGCTGTTTGCCTGCCTCGATAAGATAATTACCAATAACATCAAAAGCCACAACGAATTTAATCTTACCGATGCTCTTGAGTGTATGATTGAACAGGGAGAAAAGTTCTCGACATTCAAAGTAGAAAACTGGTTTGATTGCGGCAAGAAAGAAACCTTGCTTCAGTCAAATGCTATCCTGCTGCAAAAATTTGGCGGCAATATAGCTGAGTCAAATAAATTTGAGAATACTATTTTTATTCCCCCGGTAAGTATCGCCGAAGGTTGCGATATTAAAAATTCCATCATTGGCCCGCATGTGGCTGTAGGCGAGAATACGATTGTGCAGTATTCGATAGTAAAAGCCTCCATCATTGGCTCTTTCTCCAAACTATACGATGTGGTACTTGACGACTCGCTTATAGGGAGTGATACCGAAATAAGAGGTGAAACAAGATCATTGAATATTGGTGATAATACCGAAATAGACCTTGGATATTAATTGACGGATCAGCTAATTAGCAGATACCCTATATGCTTCCACCGCGCAACTTTCTTACATAAATTAATCCAAGGCAATAAGCCCATATAATAAGGCAATAAGCCCATATAATATATAATAGAAATCCAATTACACCAGCTGCTGCTGCTGCTTTATGATTTTCTAAAGAGCCATCTTCCCATCTCTTTAAAAGTTACTTTTTTGCCATAAAGTAAAATGCCTGTCCGGTATATTTTTGCAGCGAGCATTGTTGTCAATATAAAGCCTGCAATTAACGAGAGCATTGATACAGCAATTTGCCATGGTGGCACAGTGCCGGAGGGAATTCTTGCCATCATTACAATCGGAGATGAAAACGGTATCATGCTGCCCCAAACTGAAACAGGTGCGTCTGGCCTGCCTGCTGCCGTTGTCATAATAATGAATGATAATATTATAGGCATAGTTATCGGTAGCATTAACGATTGAGCTTCCTGTGGGTCTTCATTTACCACACTACCTACCGCGGCGAATAACGAAGCATAAAAAAGATAGCCGCCTATAAAATAAAAAAGGAAGCAGGGAATTATGAGTCCCCAGTTTGCACTTAGGAAAGTATTTTTTGCCATTAAGAATTTCATAGCGGCAGAACTATTGCCAGGCCCCATACCTGTATTCATATTCTGCGCCTGCGCCAGTGCATCATGTGGAATAAATGAACTTGCTATTGTTGATAAACCAACAATTAAAACAATCCAGATCAATAATTGCGTAAGGCCTACAGCAGCGATGCCAAGAATTTTACCCATCATTAATTGGAAGGGTTTTACAGAGCTAATAATTACTTCAGCAATCCTGTTCATTTTTTCTTCCATCACACCACGCATTACGGCTGCACCGTAAATGAAGAGCGTCATATAAATTAATATGCCGCTGCCAAAGCCAATGCCATAAGAAAGACCTGAATTTGATTGTGCAGTTTTATCGCCTTGCTTTATCACCGGGCTGAATTTATACATGCTTTCTTCATCAATTTTATTAATGGAATCAAGCACTTTTTTATCAATATTATTTTGGAGAAATGCCCTGTTGCGAATTGCGTTGTCTATTTGGTCTTTTACTTTTTCTTCAGCCTCAACGCCCAATTGTTTATCAGACACAAGAGAAATTGAATCTTCTTTTGATTCATAATTTTTAGGAATGTTAAGATAAGCAGTGTATCCTTTTTCTTTAAAATTATTTCTATTTACGCCCGATGGAAATTCATAAGTAATCACTTTATCGCTTTGAAAACTATTTTGAAAAATACCATTCGAATCCACCACAGCTATTCTTTGCTTCTCCACACTTTTAATAGAAAAATAGGCAGAGGCAAAAATGAACCCAATGAAAAATAAAGGCAGTAAAATAGTTGAAAGTATAAATGTTTTGTTCCTAACTCTTGTTAAGTATTCTCTCTTAATAACCAGCCAGATTTTATTCATGTCAAATGTTGTTGTTAAATGATTTTAATCTAAAGTTAATTGCGAAGTGCGCTTATTGTTAGCGTCAAAACATCGTACTTCGCACATATAAATCACACCTTTTCAAACTGCCTCGCCAGTTTGGTGTCTTCTACTTTTTTGATAAAAATATCGTTAAGGGAAGGAAGTATTTCATTAAAAGAGATAATGCTTGCCTGGTGATCTAAAAACTGCCTGAGCACCGACGCAGGGTTGTAGCCCTCATTTATTTTTACCGTAAGAAAATTATCTTTTGAATTTACAATGTCAAAAGTGCTATTCTCAAAAGGTGCAGGAACTTCATTAAAGCCAACTTTAAAAATATTTTCTTTACAGTCCTGCTTCACTTGTTTTACGCTTCCATCTAAAATCTTTTTTCCTTTATTCATCAATATGATTTCATCACAAATCTCCTCTACCTGCTCCATTCTGTGCGTGCTAAAAATAATGGTGGTTCCTTTTTGTGCCAGTTTAAAAATTTCATCTTTTATAAGATTGCTGTTCACAGGGTCAAGGCCACTGAAAGGCTCGTCGAGTATAAGCAACTGCGGCTCATGCAAAACAGTGGTAACGAACTGAAGCTTTTGGCTCATACCTTTACTCAGGTCGTCTACTTTTTTATTCCACCAGCTTTCCATTTCAAACTTTACAAACCACTCTTTTATTTTTTTCATGGCTGTCTGCCTGTTCAATCCTTTCAACATAGCGAGATACAATGCTTGTTCTCCTATTTTCATCTTTTTATATAAACCTCTTTCCTCAGGCATGTAGCCAATCTTTGCTATGTCTTTTGCAGGATCGAATTTTTTTCCTTCAAATAAGATAGTTCCGCTGTCTGGGTAAAATATCCCCGTGATCATGCGAAGCAATGTTGTTTTGCCGGCACCGTTCGGCCCAAGCAACCCAAATATGCTTCCCTGTGAAATGGAGAAACTTACATCATCGACCGCTCGTTGTGTAGCGTAATATTTTTTAAGATTTTGCAGTTCTAATATGTTCATTTTAGCTTTTAGTTTTATAAATGCCCGGGAAAGCAATAATTGCGAAAAATTATTGCACTTCTGTAAATGTAATTAAGAACATCTACTTATTCAAAATTGAAAAGTATAAAAGGTGATTAGTTTACGCTGACAGCCGCGATAGCAAGCGCTATGCGTTCGCCATCCATAGCGGCGCTTACTATTCCACCCGCATAGCCAGCACCTTCTCCGCAGGGAAATAAATTTTCCAGTTGCGGATGATGTAAAAGTTTTTCATCGCGTGGTATTCTTACCGGGGATGATGTGCGGCTTTCTGTTGCTACCAACACTGCTTCGTTAGTAAAGTATCCGCTGCTGCCATGGCGTGCGGGCATTTTTTTTGCAAATAATTTCATTGCGTTCACAAGCCGTTTGGTAACGAACGGAGGCAGCACATCTTTGAGCTCTGAAGAACGAATGCCTGGGATATAAGAGCATTTGGGAAGCGAAGATGAAAATTTATTTTCGGTAAAATCAATCATTCTTTGAGCAGGCGCAACGAAATTCCCTCCGCCCGCATTGAATGCGTTTTGCTCCACCATTTGTTGAAAATACATCATCAACAAAGGCGAGCCTGAATTAGCATCTTCATGGTTTTTCTTTTCATCCATCATATAGTTTACAACATCTTCATTTTCTACCTGCACTACAAGGCCACTGTTGGCATATGGATTATTTCTTTTCGAAGGGCTCCATCCATTCGTAACAATCTCTCCATGATTGGTGGCTGCAGGGGCAATTATTCCGCCGGGGCACATGCAAAAAGAAAAAACGCCGCGTCCATCAACCTGTTCTACGAGGCTGTATGAAGCAGGTGGTAAAATTTCTTCACCTGGCAGATTGGTAGACGCCCGATTATTTTTTGAATATTGTATATCATTAATTATTTGCTGTGGATGTTCTATTCTTACACCAAGTGCAAATGGCTTTGCGATAATTAAAAGTTTTTTTTCGTGCATTAACAAAAAAATATCGCGGGCAGAATGGCCCGTAGCGAGTATAAAATTATCCGCATGAAAAATATTTCCATCAGAAGTTGCTACCGATTTCACTTTGTTATCTTCGATAGAAATATCTTCAACTTTTTTATTAAAATGAAATTCTCCGCCACAATCAATAATTCGTTTACGCATCGCCGTTATGATGTGTGGTAGCTTATTAGTCCCTATATGTGGATGAGCTTCGTATAATATATTTTCACTTCCGCCAAAATGTACAAACAGGTTTAAAATCCTTTCAATATTTCCACGCTTTGAACTGCGGGTATATAACTTTCCATCACTGTAGGTTCCTGCTCCCCCTTCGCCAAAACAATAGTTGCTTTCCGGGTTAATGATTCCTTGCTTATTTAATAGAGCAAGATCTCTTCGTCTTTCGCGTACGTCTTTTCCGCGCTCAAGAATTATTGGTTTTATACCTTTCTCTAAAAGTTGTAAAGCAGCAAATAAACCTGCCGGACCTCCACCGATTATTACCACTTTTTTTTGCGCTGCCGATACATCTCTAAACGAAAATTGATATAGGTTTCTCTCACGGTATGGCTCATTTATAAAAGCGTTTACCGTCAGATTTATCCAAACAGATTTGCTCCTTGCATCAATAGATTTTCTTAGAATATAATGGCCGGAGATTTCATTTAATTTTTTACCCGTAGCCTTTGCTATATGTTCCTGTATAATAGTACTATCAGTTGCTTCGTTAGGTAAAAGTTTAAGGGATATTTTTTTTTGCATGAGTATAACCCTAACTCCTAAAGGGCCTAACGGCCCGGCTTAATGGTTGCTGGTAGCCCCCTTTAGGGGGTTGGGGGTGTATTTTAAAAAGGAAGGTCATCAATAGCATCCTGTGATGTAGATGTAAATGTATCTAAGGGCTCAAGATGATCATCATCAGAAGCAGCATCTTTACCCGCCTGCAGAATTTGTTCAATGCGCCAGGCATCAAGGTTAGAGAAATATGAAGTACGTCCATCTTTCTCCCACTTCGTTCCTCTTATGTTAAAGTACACTTTCACTTCATCTCCTGTATTGATACGATCCACAATATTTGTACGATCCTGTACACATTGAAATTTTATAAAATTGGTAATAATCTTCCCGTTAATATCTTCTGATTTTTCAATGACAAACTCGCGTACTTTAAATGTCTCCGTTCTTTGAATTGTATCAAATTTCTCCAAAAGTTTACCTGTTAATTCGTAGCTCATATTTCATATTTTATTTTTAAAGGTAAATGCATTTCACTAATAATGATTTTAAAAATTATTTCTCCAAAAAAAAATCTTTTGCACATTTTTATTTTATTTTATTTTATGCTTTCAGCTTAAAAGTTTTCTTTTTAAAAACAGTAAAAAGGTGAAAAAAAAATGTCATCATCTCTGTAAACCAATGTGGACGTAACTCTAATTTTTTTTTACAAAATAAAAAACAAAATCATCGCTTTTTTTTAAGATAGTGTACTGTATTAATGATGAAAAAAACAACGAATAAAAAATTTTTTTTTCAACAAATTATTTTGATATTCGCTGTCTTACTAAGAGAATTTTTACAAACACCTTTTGTTCAAATTTTTTTATGTGATGCCCACAGAAAGGAATTTAATCTACTAAAATAGGCTACTGAAAAAAATGAATAAAGCTTGCGAAACAGTTTGGGAAAATTGTCTCAATATTATAAAGGATATAGTTGAGTGGCAGCATTACAAAACATGGTTTGAGCCTATAACTCCTGTATTATTAAAAGATGGAATTTTAACCATCCAGGTTCCCAGTCAATTTTTTTATGAGTATATTGAAGAGCATTATGTAAACCTTCTTGCCAAAACTTTAAAAAGAGAATTAGGAAAGGAAGCAAGGCTCGAATACCGCATAATGGTAGATGGTGGTAATGATAATAACAAGCCGTTAATGATGGACATTCCGGGGCATGGTTACAAATCATATTCAAACAATGAAATGGATTTCCCGTTAGTTATTAATAATCCTGTTAAGAACCCGTTTGTAATACCGGGACTTAAAAAAATGCAAATAGATCCACAATTAAATCCTGTGAATGTATTTGATTCTTATATAGAGGGAGATTGTAATCGTGTCGCAAGACGTGCCGGGAAAACTGTTGCAGAAAAGCCGGGCTCTACTTCGTTCAATCCTTTAGTAATTTATGGAGGGGTTGGACTCGGCAAAACACATCTTGCCCAGGCAATAGGCAATGAAGTAAAAAGGCTTCACAATAATAAAATGGTTTTATATGTAAGCTCAGAAAAATTCATCAATCAGTTTGTAGATCATAGCCGTAATAATGCAATAAATGATTTTATTCACTTTTACCAGCTAATAGATGTATTAATTATTGATGATGTTCAGTTTTTTATTCGTGCAGAAAAATCGCAGGATGCATTGTTTGCCATATTTAATCACCTGCATCAAAGTGGTAAGCAATTAATTCTTACATCAGATAAACCACCCAAAGACCTTGAGGGAGTACAGGAACGATTGCTTAGCCGTTTTAGGTGGGGACTAAGCGCTGATCTTCAGATACCAGACTATGATACCAAGATTGAAATATTGGAGCAAAAGATGAAGAATGACGGTCTCGAGATGCCTAAAGAAGTGGTAAAATATATTGCTTATAATATACAAAATAACATACGGGAACTCGAGGGTGCTTTAATCTCTCTCTTGGCACAATCTTCGCTTAATAAACGTGAAATTGATTTAGAATTAGCCAAGAAAGTTTTGAGAAATTTTATAAAGTCATCATCAAAAGAAATAACTATTGATACCATTCAAAAAATGGTATGCGATTATTTTGACGTGCCTTATGAAAAGTTATTGCAAAAAACCCGCAAGAGAGAAATCGTGCAGGCAAGGCAGATTAGTATGTTCCTGGCAAAGGCATTTACAAAAAATTCATTAAAAACTATAGGTGAACATTTTGGCGGACGTGATCACACAACTGTAATTCATAGTTGCCAAACCGTAAAAGACCTCATGGATACAGATACTTTATTCAAGGAAAGTGTAATTGAGCTGCAACAAAAAGTGCAGCTTGCCGCTATGTAGAGATTGATCTTCAATTCACCTAAATCATCAATTATTTATTTTAGATTTTGAATTGCAAACATTACTTTTGCAACCCTTAATTACTTTGAGTAGGAGAGGTGCCTGAGTGGCCGAAA
>JBDTSD010000190.1:0-7870 GCA_039931355.1 Ginsengibacter sp. | reverse complement strand
CTCTTATCAATTCTTCTACTCCCCAAAAACAGCCACCGGCTAATATTGCTTTTTCACTTGACATATAATTATTGTATTTAGTTTGATTGAATTAAAACAACTATAAAGCCAATCTTTTTTACAGGCAAGTTTGACATGAAAAACTAGGTAGTTTGTTCGCCATTGCCGACCTTCTATTCAAGTTATTTGACAAGGCAGGAGAGTCCACCGGTTGTGTGTTCCCGAAAAACTGAACAAGTTGTGCGGAACTCCAGGCCTCTCACCAGCTCATAATGTACAGGTGAACATTAATGAGAAAATATCTACTATAAAGTTTTTGTCGTAGGTAACTGGTCCGCAAATATCTGGCTAACCCGGTAAGAACTATAAAAAAAGTTGACATAAAATGTAAGTTTGGAGGATAAGTTTTAATGTATAACCTTATCCAGTATGTATTACATCAAATGATATACAAGTTTAATGAATTATTAAGCCTAACTTATGAAATACCTAAATAATTCCGTTGCAAATCCAATAAACTTCAACATTGGAAAACTCCTCAATGCCCATTTTCAAATGGGCATTATTATTTGCTATAGTTAGCTATTTTGGAACGTGTCTATAAGATCCCGATGTAATGCCCCACCTCTATCATAAGGTTGTCAAATTTGAAATAAAATCCAAAGCTGTCTCTAATTTTCTTAGGCTCTTCTCCCACAGAAATTCCGCCATCTTTTAATTGCCGGTATATTTCAGATACCTGCTCTTTTGTGTCTTGCATAAAGCCTATATGAAAAGCATCCGGATAAATGGCAACATTGTTTTTACCGGACATTAGTACAAGCGTAAAATCATTTGCTCCTTTTAAAATGGCAATTACATGATCGCCTTTAATACCGGTACATTTAAAATTGAAATATGTTTCAAACAAATGAATAGCCTCCGGGATATTCGAAACAACTAAATTGATGTGGTTAAGCTTCATGATTCATTCATTTAATAACAGCATTACCGGTTGTTTTCAGCATGTATGATAAAGAGGAGAGAGTTTTTGCAATGTATACAATTATTATTTTTAAAATGTGGTCAATTCGTTTGTGAAGCTAATACTTGAATTATTTTTTATAGGAGAATTCAACTTATAACTTCAGGAGAAATGGGCTTATTGGCGTGTACGTAATATGTCTCCAATTTTCATGGTGTAAATGCCCACAGCAATGGAATTCTTCCTCATAAATTTATTTCTGCACTAAAAACATATGGAATGATTTACTAAATAATTTAGTAATATTGCTAAATATTTATAAGGAATTTTTTGATCATAATAATTGATGACAGATACAAAAGCAGATATCATTGCCAGGCTTCGGAAAAATATTCTTCCCACGCAGGGGTTTAAAACCATCCTCAATAATATGGATGTGGATGCCGGTCTCGGGCCAATGAAAAATGCTTTTCCTAACCACACATTTCCTTTAGGCGCCGTTCATGAATTCATTTGCAGTTCATTAGAAGATGCAGCCGTGACGCATGGTTTTATAAACGGGCTTCTTGCCCCATTGATGCAAAAAGGCGGCGCCTGTATGTGGATAGGAAATAGCCAAAATATTTTTCCGCCAGCACTGAAATCATTTGGCATAGCGCCGGAACAGATCATCTTTATCGGGGTAGAAAAGGAAAAAGAAATACTGTGGACGATAGAAGAAGCGCTGAAATGCGAAGGGCTTGCTGCGGTGATAGGTGAAATAAAGGAACTAAGCTTTACTGCATCCAGAAGATTGCAGTTGGTCGTGGAGCAAAGCCATGGTACAGGATTTATTGTTCGCCATAAGGCCCGTAATCTTAATACCACCGCTTGCTTAACGCGTTGGAAAATTTCTTCCCTGCCCAGTGAACTGGAAGAAAATATGCCTGGAGTTGGCTTTCCCCGTTGGAATGTTGACCTGCAAAAAATAAGAAATGGGAAACCAGGAAGCTGGCAAATAGAATTTATAGAAGGCCGCTTCCGCCATGTTTATAAAACGGTTTCGCTGCCCGCATTGCAAAAAAAGAAAACGGGATGATATGCAGAAACGTTTTATGGCTATATGGTTTCGTTATTTAAAAACGGATTGGCTGATGCGCCGCCAGCCCGGCCTGAAAGATGTACCTTTTGTATTGGCCACAAAAGATCACGGGCGAATGGTAATAACTGCTTCTAATTCTTTGGCATTGAAGCAAGGTATAGATAAAGGAATGGTGTTGGCAGATGCAAGAGCGATCGTTCCTTCTTTACTATTTTTTGATGACGAGCAGGGGCGTGATGTCAAATTACTCAATGCACTTGCGGAGTGGTTTATAAGATACACCCCTGTTGTAAGTGTTGATCTGCCGGATGGGCTTATATTGGACATTACCGGCTGCGCCCATCTTTGGGGCGGGGAGAAAGTATATCTAACGGGCATCATTAAACGATTAAAAAACTTTGGCTATACGGCAAGGGTTGCCATTGCTGATACTATTGGCGCAGCATGGGCGGTAGCCCGTTTTGGAAAAGATAATTTCATTATTGAAAGCGGGAAGCAGGAAACAGCTTTGCTATCGCTGCCTTCCCAGGCGCTCCGGCTGGAAAGTGACATTACAGAGCGCCTGGAAAAACTGGGCCTCCGCAATATCAGTCAATTTATAAGTATGCCGCGTTCTGCGCTACGGCGGCGTTTTGACTCACCATTGCTGAAAAGATTGGGACAGGCTTTGGGATATGAAGAAGAGCAAATGCTGGCCATACACCCCGTAGAGGCTTATCATGAAAGGCTTCCCAGCCTCGAACCGATCGTAACGGCAAAAGGTATTGAGATTGCGTTGCAAAAATTATTGGATGCTGTGTGCATGCGGCTGAAGAAGGAAGAAAAAGGCCTGCGTACGGCAATATTCAAATGTTATCGTATAGATGGAAAAATAGAAGAAATCAGCATTGGCACTCACCGGCCGTCATGTAATGGAAGGCATTTATTCAAATTATTTGAAGATAAAATTCCAACCATAGAACCTGATTTGGGCATTGAGCTTTTTATACTGGAAGCGCCAAAAGTGGAAGAGCTCTCTATTGTGCAGGAAAAGCTTTTTGAAAGCAATGCGGGTTTACATGATATTGGCCTGGCAGAATTACTTGATCGTATAGGCGGAAAGATAGGTGCAAAGCATATTCACCGTTATGTACCAGATGAGCATTACTGGCCGGAGCGTTCCTATAAGCTTGCAATAGCTCTTGATGAAAAATCACAAACTGCCTGGAAGATAAATAAGCCAAGGCCATTGCAGCTATTAGCAAAGCCTGAACCTGTGGAAGTAACGGCACCTGTACCGGATTATCCGCCGATGATGTTTCGATATAATGGAAAATTACATAAGATCATAAAGTCCGACGGGCCGGAAAGGATTGAGCAGGAATGGTGGTTGCAGCAGGGTCAGCACCGCGATTATTATTATGTGGAAGATGAAGAGGGCTGCCGGTATTGGTTATTCCGGTCGGGGCATTATGATGAAGAAAGATCTTATAAATGGTTTATGCATGGATTTTTTGCCTGAGATATAATTGTATTGCGGAGAAAGTAAAAGGCATGAGTTAGCGCAGAGAGAAATGACAGATGCTTTTTACCGCAGAGAGCATGAGGGGCATGAGCTATGCAGAGTAACAGAAGAAAAAGTAAATGCTGGAAGAAAAGCTCCGCGAAACCTCTTTTCTTTTCTCTGAGGTGAAAGATTTCTCTGCCTTTCTTTTCTCTGCGGTGAAAGAATTAATTGAATGAAAATGTCCTACACTGAATTACAAGTTACCAGCAATTTCAGTTTTCTCCGGGGAGCATCGCACCCGGAAGAACTCGTGGCGCATGCAGCAGCTCTTGGTTATAATGAAATAGCCATTACAGACAGGAACAGTTTTGCCGGTATTGTTCGTGCATACGCCGCCGCTAAAAAAAATGGTATCCGCATTATTGTGGGTTGTCATCTTGAATTATTGGATGGCCTGCCGCTGCTGGCATATCCTACTAACAGGCGTGCCTACTCGCAACTTTCTAATCTACTCACTTTAGGAAACCGGCGTGCCGAAAAAGGCGAATGTCATTTGTATAAAAAAGATGTTTACCAATATGCCAACGATGTAAAATTTATCGCCCTGCCTCCCGTTGAATTAAATAGATTGTTTGAATTTGAGGCGTCATTTGCAGAAGCATTAAGGGAATATCGAAATGTTTTTGGAGAGGATTTATACATAGCAGCCAGCCGCCGGTATCATGGTGATGACGGTAAATATTTATACAGGCTTGCGCAGCTATCATCGCAATTAAATATATCGCTGGTTGCCACAAATGATGTGCATTACCACGAGCCGGGAAGGCGGCAATTACAGGATATCGTAACCTGCATCCGTGAAAAATGCACCATTGATAATGCAGGCTTTCTTTTGTACCCAAATGCTGAAAGATATTTGAAGCCGCAGGAAGAGATGCTTCGTTTGTTCAGGCAGTATCCGGAAGCTATTGAACATACACAGGAAATTTCAGCAGCCTGTCAATTTTCTTTAAGCGAATTGAAATATGAATACCCGGATGAGATAATAACAGGTAACAGGACACCGCAGGAAGAAATTACTTTCTTAGCCTGGGAAGGCGCCAAACAGCATTTCGGGGATTCTATTCCTTTAAAAATCAGCAATGCCATAAAGTATGAATTGGTTTTTATTGAAGAAATGAATTATGCTCCATACTTTCTCACAGTGTATGATATTGTGCGCTTCGCAAGGAAGCAGGGAATTCTTTGCCAGGGCCGCGGCTCTGCTGCCAATTCAACTATTTGCTATTGCCTTGGCATTACTTCGGTTGACCCAACCAAATTCGATTTATTATTTGAGCGCTTTATCTCTTCGGCCCGCAATGAACCACCTGATATTGATGTGGACTTTGAGCATGAGCGCCGTGAAGAAGTAATGCAATATGTGTTTCAAAAATATGGACGCGACAGGGCAGCTATTGTAGCAACCGTTACGCAACAACACCAGAAAGGAGCTATGAGAGATGTTGGCAAAGCGATGGGATTATCTGTTGATACCATCAATCGTATTTCAGGTTCTGTGTGGGAGTTTACTGACGAATGGTTTGAAGGAAAGCGATTGACGGAACAAGGGCTTGATCCATCTGATAAGCATCTTTTAAAAGTGTTGCAACTTACCAGAGAATTTATGGGTTTTCCACGGCAGCTCGGTCAACATACTGGCGGCTTTGTTATTACCAATGGCAAGCTTAGCGATCTCTGCCCCATACTAAATGCCCGTATGGCAGACAGGACCTGTATCGAGTGGAATAAAGATGATATAGATGCACTCGGCTTTATGAAAATAGATGTGCTGGCCTTAGGCATGCTTACCTGCATCCGCAAAGCTTTTGATCTTGCAAAGGAAAACTATGGGCTTCATCTCACGCTGGCGAATATTCCACAAGATGATCCGGAGGTCTACGAAATGATATGCCATGCAGATACGATCGGCGTATTTCAAATTGAAAGCCGGGCACAGCAATCTATGTTGCCAAGGCTAAAGCCAAGATGTTTTTATGACCTGGTAATTGAAGTAGCCATCGTAAGGCCGGGGCCTATACAGGGAGACATGGTGCATCCATATTTGCGCAGGCGCAATGGCGAAGAAGCTGTTGAATATCCGTCAAAAGAATTAGAGGAAATTTTAAAACGTACACTTGGTGTGCCTCTGTTCCAGGAGCAGGCGATGAAGATTGCTATTGTGGGTGCGGGCTTTACGCCTGCGGAAGCTGATGAGCTGCGCCGCAGTATGGCAACATTTAAAGCAAAAGGAATGGTGGCAAAATTCCAGGAAAAACTTACAACGGGTATGATGAAGAATGGATACACTTTTGAATATGCGCAACGCGTTTTTAAGCAGCTCGAAGGTTTTGGCAGTTATGGCTTCCCGGAAAGCCACGCAGCAAGTTTTGCATTGCTCGTATATGTTTCCTCGTGGCTCAAATGTTTTTATCCTGATGTATTTGCATGTGCTTTATTAAACAGTATGCCAATGGGATTTTATCAACCTGCGCAGATTATAAGTGATGCAAGAAAGCATGGTGTGGAAGTAAGGCCCGTTGATATTAACTATTCAGATTGGGATAATAAGCTGGAAGAAAAATCAGGAAAATATTGTGCGATGCGACTTGGCTTCAGGCAAGTAAAAAGATTACGGCAAGATGATATGAATACATTGGTATGTAACAGGAAGAAATTATACAGAAGTGTAAATGACCTGCGTGATATTAGTTTATCAGAAACCGTTCTTGAGAATTTAGCTGATGCCGATGCATTTCGCTCCATTGGGCTAGACCGCAGAGAAGCATTATGGGAAGTATCCACCAAAGACCAGCCGGTTGCTTTGTTTTCAGGGCAGCCTCCGGCAGATGCAAATGAAGAACAGGTACGCCTACCCGTTATGTCGACTGCTGAACACGTGGTGCATGATTATTCTGCTACATCATTATCATTAAAGGCGCACCCGGTAAGTTTTATAAGAGAAAAACTGGACCAGCTTCATACTATCTCAACAAAAAAACTATCCGGCGGAAAGGATGGAGATTTGGTAAAAGTGGCAGGGCTTGTATTGGTAAGACAAAGGCCGGGAACTGCAAAAGGTATTTGCTTTATGACCATTGAAGATGAAACAGGGTTTGCAAACCTTGTTATTTGGGAAAGCCTTTTTGAAAAGTTTAGGAAGGAAATATTACAATCAAAACTAATAATGGTAGAAGGTAAATTACAAATTGAAGGAGAGGTGATACATGTAATTGTACAGCGTTGTTATAATTTTTCAAGGCTGTTACGTAACCTCACCTCATCTCAAAATGATGATCCACAGGTGTTAACACTTGCCCGCCCTGATGAAACTTCTATTCCCACACATGTACTGAATGACCGGCTAAAGTTGAAAAAAGAAGGTGATGAAAAAGTATTTTTTGGAGGAAGAAATTTTAGATAAAAACACGGACAGGATATATAATATGATCTTAAAGTTTTGCTTTGAAAAACTGTACATACTCCCTGTTGTTAAGTTGCCCGTCTCTTTAAAAAAGGCGCTGCAACGTTCTTGTTAATGGTAAATAATACCATAATTGTGGGAATCTTTTAAAAATACAGGTTCAAGGTCTTGCAACTTTTTGCAATTAAAAAAGCCCGCATTGCTGCAGGCTTAAATATTTTTGATTCTGAGGTTTGGCTTTTACAACTGATTATTGGATAGTTGGTTTCTTAGGTTTGGATCGGTTGTTCGTTGGTATCGGATAAAAGAAAAAACGAAGTTGACTGATATTAGATTTTAAGAATTTCTATTGGATAATTGGATAGTTGGCTCTTTTCAGTGGATTTGGATTCCCGATAACTATCGGGATGATTAATGTTTGTTGAACATCAATCAACTTCTGGTACAAAGATATACAGGCAGTGCCCGAACTGCAAGAGAATCATTACCCGATTATGTGCGTTCTGAATTTACGGTTGTGAATAGTAAAACTACCCATTCAGTATAGCAAAAACCAACCGGAGTCTGAAATTACAACAGTCGGGCAAGCGTTTTAAAAAAGTGTAAGAAAATTTAATGAATCACAGTCAATTTCATTCCCTGTTTTATTATTAAAGTTGAGCCATTACGCAAATCAAGGCTATGGCAAACTGCAATCACGCTTGATACGATAGCTCCGCCCTGGCAAGTTATTAATACATCGGTAGTGGAATCCGGCACCTGGTTTTTACTCCAGTTACCAGGATTTTCCCAGGTTGAATCAATAGTTCCTTGCCAGATATTAACAAGTATTGGTGGGTTACTATGAAGAAATGAAGGAATATTATATTGCCATAT
>JBDTSD010000189.1:0-7870 GCA_039931355.1 Ginsengibacter sp. | reverse complement strand
ATTTTATTAACGAAGCTGCAGGATGCGGGTTTTCAATGTTACCTGAAAGATGAATATACTGTAACGATTGACCCGCTGCTTTCCAACGCTGTTGGCGGCATAAAGCTGGTAATAAGAAAAGAAGATGAGCAGGAAGTGATTGGTGTCATGCAGCTTTTTGATGATCAATACAGGCGCAGCGCCGTGTGCCCGAAGTGCGGCTCACATGATATACATCTTGTTCCAAAAAGGTCAACCGCAAATATGTTAACGGCAATATTAAGCTGGTTATTTTCTGACTATGCGGTATCTGCTGAGAATGTGTACCAATGCGGAGTGTGTGGCTTTGAAAGCGATAGTTTACCCGAAGCTTTGCAAAATAATATCAATTATTATGAACCGGAAGCTCTGAATTGAAACCGATTTTTTTTCTCTTCACTCTTAGTTCTGTTATAAATTTAGCCATTGAAAACAATAGCGCTTATACCTGCCCGTTATGCTGCCACCCGCTTTCCGGCAAAGCTTATGCAAATGCTTGGGAATAAAACGGTAATCAGGCACACTTACGAAAATACGGTTGCGACGCTTCTTTTTGATGAAGTAATCGTGGTAACGGACAGTGAAATAATTTTTAATGAAATTGTTGAAAATGGTGGCTATGCAATTATGAGTAAAGGTGAGCATGAAAGCGGCAGCGATCGCATAGCAGAGGCGGTGATGGATATTGATGTAGAAGTGATAATAAATGTGCAGGGAGATGAGCCTTTCGTAAGGAAAGAAATCCTGGAAAAGTTAATTAATGTTTTTGTTGATGATCGAAACAAGCAAATACAGGTGGCCTCGCCAATGCATGAAATAACTGACAGCGCCATGATTAGTGATCCTAACGTAGTGAAAGTGGTTGTTGATAAAAACATGTTTTCATTATTATTCAGCCGCAGCCCAATTCCTTTTGCAAGAAGCAACGATGCTGGCATAAAATATTATAAACATGTAGGTATATACGCTTATAGAAAAGATGCACTCGTTAACTTTACCAATTGGCCGGTAACTCCGCTGGAGGCCGCCGAAAAAATAGAATGCCTCCGGTACCTGGAAAACGGAACCAGGTTAAAGATGGTTCTTACAAATGAATCGCCGGTTTCTATTGATACCAAAGAGGATCTTGAAAAAGCCCGGAAACTTTTATGATTTTTTTCTATTTGAATTAATTTAATATCGTAACATTCCAAAATAAAATATAATCAATGACAATACGCCCGCTATTTAGGTTTTCACTTATTCTTTTTATTTTTTCAATGGCTGCTTGCAACCCGAAAGACAACGCAGAGATTGAAAAATCTGCTTCGGTGTTTGATATCGCCCAAGGTAAAGCCTCAATAACCCAGAGTAACCTGAATTTCATGAAAGCCTTTAAGGCTGGTGACTCAACGAGTGTTGCAGATAGCTATGCCAAGGATGCTAAAATTATGCCTCCCAACAGGTCTGCTATCCTGGGTAAAATAGAAATAAAAAAATTTATCTCTTCGCTCATGAATAGCCCGGTAAAGGATTTTCAACTTACAACCATTAATGTTTGGGGAGACAGCAGCATCCTGGCTGAAGAAGGAACATATGTGCTGTCTGACAGCCTGGAAAAACAATTAGATAAGGGTGAATATCTTGTACTGTGGAAGCCTGAAGCCGGCAATTGGAAGATGTTTCGCGACATCTGGACAAGCGACTTACTGCCTGTTGATAGTTTACCGAAAGAATAAAAAGTAACTTTTTTAATACCGATATTTATTAAGATTTATGAGACGTCCAAAAGAATATTTATCGCTTATAAACCCGTTCGAGTCAGTTCGTACAAAAAAAGTGGTGCAGGTAAATCCCACGGTTGAAACTTTTAGAAAAGATGCAGAATCCACCCATATATATGTTTACGATTATGATAGAGAAAACATAACCGAAACCAAGGTTGAAAGCCTTGAAAATTGTTACAAATACATTGATACCGCTACGGTGAGTTGGATAAATATTGATGGCCTTCGAAAGAAAGATGTGGAAAATATTTCAGCGCATTTTGCTATTCACCCACTTATAGCAGAAGATATATTGAGTGTCGGCCAGCGGCCAAAAATGGACGAGATTGATAATATTCTGTTTTGCTTACTCAATATGCTTTTTTATGATAATCTCACAAAGTCGGTAGAAACGGAACAAATAAGCATAGTATTGGGCAACAATTTTGTTCTCAGCTTCCAGGAAGATCCTTCGAAGGATGTTTTTAATCATTTACGTGAAAAGCTTAAGATAAGGGCAAGTAAGGTAAGGCAGAACGGGCCTGACTTTCTCTTTTATTCATTAATAGATATGATAGTAGATAACTACTACATCATTATGGAAAAATTAGGAGAAAACATTGAAATGCTGGAAGAGGATATCATACGCCGCAGCGATACCCGGGCTCTTGCAAGGATTAATATGCTTCGTAAAGAAATGATTGTTTTAAAAAGAAGTGTCGGGCCGGTGCGGGAACTGATAAATGGAATCCTGCGAAGCGAAAGTGAATTAATTGATGAGAAAACAGAAAAATATTTTAAAGACGTTTACGACCATATAGTGCAGGCAAACGATCTTGCAGAAAGTTACCGCGATATGATGATTAACCTGCAAGACCTTTACTTAAGCAATGTGAATTTGAAAATGAATGAAGTAATGAAAGTAATGGCGATCGTAACCTGCCTGCTTGCGCCTGCCACCGTTATTGGCGGAATTTTTGGAATGAACTTTACCAGGATTCCCTGGTTGCACAACAACTATGGATTTTTTAGTGCGGTAGGCCTCATGCTTATCATTCCTATCTATATGATATTTCTATTTAAAAGAAAAGGTTGGTTCAAATAGAAAGCTTTCGCTTTTACATCTATTTTTTGCCGTTAGTTAGTCTTTGGTTGCTTATAAATAGGCACCGTACTGCAAGGTTCTCCATACATAATACTTTTGGCTACCGGCCTTAAAATCTTCGTTATCTCCACATATGCCGTATCCGGGATTTTCTTTTCTCCACACCCTTTTACAACAATTCTTTTATCAGCAAATTCACCGGCATCCATCTTATACAGGTTTTTCAAAAAAAGTACATCGAATAATGTTTCTTCATTACCAAAAACAACATCCCTGGCAACCGGTTCAAGGTAAGTAGCAGCGAGCATATAAGCCCATATAGGAATGATAGCATCGGCACTGCAGGTGATTCCTACATTTTTATCAATATATATTGACCAGTCATAATTTTTCAAACCTTCCCGGTAATCTTTTTCTTTTAAAATAAGCTCCATAAATAAATGATCTTTCAGATCAAATATGGCGGTTTCACCGTTTGGATAAAATTTCTCAAGATCAATTGTTACGAGTGCGCTTTGTGCTACCTTATTTACAATAACTTCTTCCATAAATTTAGATTATTGTAAAGTTACAAATATCATTTTTGTCGGACTGTTAGCTTAACAAAACAAAAAAGCCATCCGGCTTATGGCAGATGGCTCTTATAAATTATTTTCTTTTATCTAAAAGAATTTACTCCGGCTGTCTTTAATTTTTGCCATTTTCTTAAGCGAATTAAAAGACTGGCCCAGCGCTGATTGCATCATCCGGCTTTCTTCCCCTTGCATCTGCTGCTTTTGTACTTCCGGCGGCAACGGGGTTTTAGCTGAAATACTATTAATTTTTATAACAAATACGCCTGTATTTCCGGCAATAGGCGACGATACTTTTGTTTGATATGCATTATTAAAAGCTGCGCCGGCAACCTTTGGTTCACTGCCTACGCCGTTTATTATCTGTGCAGCAAATGTGAGAGTAGAATCTGAACCGGTGGTTAACACCTGTTGATTGTAGGCTGATGCTGCTGCTTCAAGAGTTGTGGGATTATTTAATTTTTTCTTTATCTGCTCTGCTTTTTTCATATTCCTGATAGTTGGCTCAACCATCGGCCTGGCCGTACCAACATCAGGGTTTCCCTCATCCACTTTCTTATCAACCGTAGCAACTACAAATTCATCTTTTAACGAAAATGGATCTGACACATCGCCCACTTTTGAATCAAACGCCCATTTAATTATTTGCCTTGCATCCTGTAAACCGCCGAGCTGATAATCATTTTCTTTTATAGCAGTCGGCGGAGTTATTTTGGTTAAGCCATTTTGCGAAATGTATTTGTCAAAGGCTGCTTTATCTGTTGTTTGCCCGGAAAGCTTTGTTGCTGCAGCGTTTGCCATATTAATAGTCTCATCGCTTGGAACTATTTCCCTTGCCATATAGGCTATCTTATAAGCAGGCTCCGGGTTTTTCTTATCAAGTATTTCTATATAATGATAGCCGAAATTTGTTTTTATAACCTTCTTTGTTTCACCTTTTTCATTAAGTAAAAAGTCACCGAATTCTTTGGCAAATCCCTCACCTTGCATCGTAGTTAGATCAAAGGTCATTACTCCCTGGTCATTATGGGCTGCCTTATCTGTTGAATATTTAGCTTCCAAAGAATCAAAATTTGCTCCGTTCTTTACAGCTATTGCCACGCTGTCGGCTATTCTTTTTGCAGTACTGTCCGGCATTATAGCCTGGCCCGTCTGCGGATCATTAGTACCTAATAATATATGCCTGCACCTTATGCTGTCAGGTAAAATTTTTACTGATATTATTTTTGCAAGTACATAGTTTTTGCTATCGAGATAAGGGCCGAACACTCCGCCTTGTGGCATTGATAAAATTGAATCTTTGAACGGAACTTGTATTTTGGTCTTTGGCGTGTAGCCATCAAAAAACGGAATGGCAGAAGAATTTCTTCCTAAGAAAGCTTTCATGTTTGAATCTGCTGCAAACTGCGGCTTCATTTGCTCTAACGCTTCCTTAGCATTAACACTGTCTGCATGATTAGGTGAAGCGCTGAATACTATATAAGATATCATACGGCCGGGTTCCTGTTTAAACCTTAATTTATTTTTATTTACATAATCTTCAATCTCGTTATCAGTAACTTTTACCGTGCTGTCAGGTATTACTGAGTAGGGAACTGCAGCATAGGAAATAGTAGCAAACTTATTTTTTTGATCGTCCAATTCTTTTGAGAGCCAGGTTGGTGTATAAATGCTGGCAGCTATAAGAGAAGTATATTTTGTATATAAGCTATTAAGGCGCATCGGATCAATCACCTGCGTGATGATCGCATTTCTATTTTCATCATTTTTAGATTTCTTCGTGTTAGCCCACCATTGCTTTACCTGCTCTATATCATATTGCCCGGTTTCTTTATTAGTAAAAGCCTGTTTCAACTGTTGCGGTGCATCTTCACTAAACATGATAGAGCTCATTTCCTTTGGTGTGAACGTCAGTCCAAGATCGGTGAACTGTTCAGTAACAATTTTTTCCGCTACCATCTGATCCCATACCGACTGCATTATTTGCTGCCGTTGATCCGCGCCACCGTTAGGATACTGTTGTTCCATCTCCTTTACTTTGGTATTGAAATCTTCATAATCTATCTTATCCCCGTTTACACTACCAAGTGTAGTTGTATTTACACCTCCAAATAGCTTACCTGTTCCGCTTTTAGAATCCATTAAAATAAACCCGATAAGGCTCAATGCGATAATAGCAATTACGATAACAGCACCCTTTTCACGTATAGTCTGTATGATTGACATAGTTGTTTAACTCTTAATTTTAAAATAAGGACGGCAAAAATAACGTAAATTAATATAGGAACAAATTGTGGAAAACGCAGCAGTTATAGTATGGGCAAGTACTTCAGGCTTTTCTTTTATATATGAGGGTATCTTTTAAAAAATATGGTTTTTATTTTCCACATTACCCTGTTAGAAATTTATATTTCATGTTAGTAAATGCCGCTTTTGAAATATTTTATCTTTAAAAGAATAGAAGAACTTAAGCCCTTTTTACAGCTTTTACTTTCTCAGGTCAAAGAGAAACAAATTATCCCTGCTTCTTTCACAAAATATTTTATAAAATGTTTCAATTACTTTTCCACTTCATTTTTTATCAACGAATGTTTATAGTGCTCACTTAAAGTAATACCCTTGTTAAATATTGGTGTTGAAGACTTGTGTAGTCGGGGTGGATAAAATGTATTTTTTAATTTTACATCAAACGCAATAAGTTTTGTTTCCACAAATCCACATACATAATAGTAATAAGCTATTATATAAATAATGTATTAATATTAAATACTATGACAGATATCAACATTGAAGCCGCCCGCGGAACTTTAGAAAAAAAAGGTTTCCTTGATTTAGATATTGACGTTAACTTAGATCTCTTCGTAGAAATAGAACGTTTAAAAAAAGAAAAAAATGCCATCATACTCGCCCATTACTACCAGGAACCCGATATACAGGACGTTGCAGATTTTATTGGAGACAGCCTCGGTCTTGCTCAAAAAGCACAGTCCACGGACGCTGATATAATTGTTTTCGCCGGCGTACATTTCATGGCGGAAACAGCCAAGATTTTAAATCCGCATAAAAAAGTGCTGCTGCCCGATCTCAAAGCAGGTTGTTCTTTAAGTGATTCCGCACCACCTGCATTATTTAAAAAATTCAGGGATAAATATCCCGACCACATTGTAATCACATACATAAATTGCTCGGCGGGAATGAAGGCCCTGAGTGATATTATCTGCACATCTTCCAATGCCCAGGCAATAATAGAAAGCTTACCTGCAGATCAAAAAATTATTTTTGCGCCAGATAGAAACTTAGGCGCTTATTTAAAAAAACAAACAGGCAGAGACATGGTGCTTTGGAATGGAGCATGTATTGTGCATGAAATTTTTAGCTTGGAAAAAATAACCAAACTTAAAATACGCCATCCAAAAGCAAAAGTAATAGCACACCCTGAGTGTGAAGAGCCAATATTACGCATCGCTGATTATATTGGAAGTACTACTTCTCTTTTAAAATATACTGTAGAAAATGAGGCTAAAGAATTTATAGTAGCTACAGAAACAGGCATTCTTCATCAAATGCAAATACAGTCACCTGGTAAAACTTTTATACCGGCACCACCTGATAATATGTGTGCCTGTAACGATTGCCCTTATATGAAGCTTAATACGCTTGAGAAACTGTATTTATGCATGGAGTATGAAGATCCCCAAATAATAATGGATGAACAGTTATTAATTGCATCCAAAAAGCCTATAGAGCGGATGCTCGAAATAAGCCACCAGTATGGACTATGAGACTATCAGTATAAAAATATTTTATTAGATAAATATTAGAATTTATATCCAAAACCAAGACCGGCAAAATAAGGGATAAAAAAACCTTTGCCAAAAACGGGTGTTATCTCAGCCTTAAAAAAGAAACCGCCATTTTCAGGTGCATGCCTATAACCAAGTGTAAGATTGCCAAAACTTGAATTGAAATTTTCCGATCCAAAATCATCTTTTGAACTTAGGTTTATATAGGTAAAACCAGCGCCTAATTCAAAATAATTTTTTCCATCTTTACCCAATAAATAATTTAAGCCGACAGGAATTGTGATTATTCCTGCTTTTCCGCCACCCCCGTCGTTAATAGAAAATCCACCAACTCCGACCCGGAAACCTAATCCATCCTCTTGTTTTTTTAATCGCATATCAAAATTTGCAGAAGCAAGGCCAGGTCCTCCAATCTCAGCATAAGCAGCTTTTGCAGCTGTTTGGGCATAAGTAACATTTAAAGAAGTGGCCAGGCAAATAAATAAGAAATAAATTTTTTTCATAATCAGTAAGTTTAATTTTTAGTAAAATAGAAAAACCTTTTGTATAAACAAATTTTTCACTAAAAAACAAGGCTGACTTTTATAACTATTTCGGGAATAAAGAACAATAGCAATACAAAAAAAA
>JBDTSD010000188.1:0-7873 GCA_039931355.1 Ginsengibacter sp. | reverse complement strand
TATTTGCTCAGCAATTTTCGTTGGATTATTTATTATTTATCTTCTGTATAAAAAATTAAAACAAGACATACAACTGAAGCATGATGAAAAAATAAGGACGCAAAAATTAATTTCTGAAAACCTGCAATATCAACTGGAGGTGGCACAGGTAACCAATTACTTCACCACATCTATCAGCAACAGCGCAACCGTTGATGACCTTCTGTGGGATGTGGCAAGGCAATGTATATCAAAATTAAATTTTGAAGATTGCGTAATTTATTTGAAAGATGATAAAAGCAATATGCTTATGCAGAAAGCTGCATGGGGCCCGAAGAGCAAAGCGGGTGATACAAAGAGCGGTCGAAATGTAAAAATTATCAGCCCTATTGAAATAGCGGTAGGTGATGGTATAGTAGGTGCAGTGGCCGCTGCCGGCACGCCGGAAATTATTCCGGATGTGACGCAAGATGCCAGGTACATCAAAGATGATGAACAACGTGCTTCTGAGATTGCCGTACCCGTTATTTATGACAATGTAGTTTTAGGCGTGATAGATTCTGAAAGCAGGCAAACGAATTTCTATTCACAACGGCATCTTCAAATACTTACTGCCATAGCATCTCATTGCGCGGAGCGCATTGTAAAATTAAGAGCGGAAGAAGACCTGCATCGCAATGAGCTCGAATTGCTGCAAATGCAAAACAGGCTTGCGGAAGAAAAATTGACAGCGCTGAGAAGCCAGATGAATCCGCATTTTATTTTCAACTGCTTAAATTCTATCCAACAATTTATTCTTACGGGTGAGGTAGATAATGCCAACAAATACCTTTCGCAGTTTTCTAAATTAATCAGGTTAGTGCTTCAATATTCTGAAAATAATTTCATAAGCCTTGAAGAAGAAATGAATATGCTGGAGCTGTATTTATCATTAGAGAAAACAAGGTTTGGAAATTCATTTTTATATAAAATATATATTGATGAAGAACTGGATGCAGACGAAATAAAAATTCCAAACTTAATGATACAGCCATTTGTTGAAAATGCAATCTGGCATGGCTTAATGCATAACAAGGGAGAGAGAAAAATTGATGTGAGCTTCCGGTTAAAGAATGATGACTCAATTATATGCATAGTTACTGACAATGGAATTGGGCGTAAACGGGCAGCAGAGATTAAAAAAATGAAATCAGTAGAATTAAAACATCATTCAAAAGGTATGCAATTGATCAGGGATAAAATTGACATATTGAAGCAACAATTCAGAAGCGAGGTTTTAATTGAAATAGATGACGTATTAAATATTGATGGCGGCGTAGAGGGGACAAAAGTATTGATACAGCTTCCGCTGCAATACCAGGATGAATGAAGTCAGGTTGCCAACCTTTCGAAAGTTGTCAACCCTTAGCATGGACAAAAGCCAATTTTACTATTTTTGCTTCATGGTCAAAGCGCTAATCATTGACGATGAACAGGTAGCAGTGAACGTTCTTACATTGATGATTGAAAGGCATTTGCCGGAAATAAATTCAATAAGATCAATAACCGATCCCGCTCTTGCTTTAGAATTAATTTCTTCCTATCAGCCGGATATTCTTTTTCTTGATATTGAAATGCCTTATCAAAACGGGTTTGAATTATTGAAATCGCTTCCTGAAATATCGTTTGATATTGTGTTCACTACGGCTTATGATAAGTATGCTATACAAGCCATTAAATTTAGTGCATTGGATTATTTATTAAAACCAATTGATGCCGATGAATTAAAGGAGACCTACAATAGGTTTATTCAAAAAAAAGTTTTAAATCAAAATAAAGACTTGGCGGTAAAAAATCTATTAAACAATCTACAGGAACAAAATAAGACTTACCATAAGCTGGCCTTACCCATGGTTGATGGCATCAAGTTTTTTCTGCCACAGGATATTATTCGCTGCGAAGGCATGAGTAACTATACAAAGTTTTACATCTCAAATCATAACCCGATTGTTACTTCAAAAACCATTAAAGAGTATGAGGAAATATTGATACCCCATAACTTTATACGCATACACAAATCACATTTAATTAATTCAGCATTTGTTTCGGGTTACGTTTCACCAACGAGCAATATTATTATGAAAGATGGATCACATGTAGAAATATCGAGGAGACGAAAGAGGGAAGTATTACAGGCATTGGGTATTAGGACTTAGATAAACTCATAAATTTTGAAATTATGCTCTATAAAGTTTTGAATAGTAAAACTTAATTTTTATAATTGTAATCGTTATAAAATATCTTTTGAATATCCTTTCTATTTAGTTTAGGTCCCGCCGCTAGTTACATTCTTATTTTTTTTAAACGCCAAAATTCATGTTATGAAAAGAGTACTCGTATGTATTGTCTTTCTAAATTTATTTGCTGCCTGTGAACTATTCGCTCAAAAAAAACCAAAAACAAAAGTTGAGCATGTCACAAAAATATGTGATGGGCTTGCCCAGGCCGATAAGCCAATAGTAGCGGTTATGCCTTTCAAATTAGCTGCACCCGGAGCGAGCCAAGCTGTGGGAACAGGATTGCCTGAAATGCTTGTAAATGCACTCTTTAATACCGGGTGTTTTAGAGTTGTGGAAAGGGATCGTTTAGATGATATTATGAAAGAGCAGGGAATGGGGCTTTCCGGTGCAGGTGACGAAGCTTCTTTTGCACAAGTTGGTAAAGCACTTGGCGCTCAAATTTTGATATTTGGGACTATTACAGAATTTTCAGAAAACGAGTCCGGTGGCGGTGGAGGTGGCGGCGGGTTACTAGGAACGAGGAGGGGCCTCGGTGTCCTGGTTGGTGGAGTAGGGGCCAAAACATCTCATATTGGTTATACAATAAAAATTGTTAATCCCTCAACAGGTGAATTATTAGATAGTAAATCTTTTGACAAAAAGAAAACTGCAGTCGGGTTGGCCGGCGGAGGTTTATTTGGAGGAGGAATTGCGGGTGGCGGATTTTATAAAAATAAATCAACACAGGATGCTGTAGAGGAATCATTGATTGAAGCAGTTGAATACATGAGCCAGAATAAAAGTGCTTATGTTGGCGTGGCGCAGGGAGGTACAACCGGCATGAGTAGCGAGCCTAAAGTAACAAAGGAAAATTGCTCCTTATTAAGTGCATCGCGTAAACCAAAAATAATGGTTATTATTCCTGAAGAACACCTTTCAGGTGCAGGTGGTAAGTATGATCCTGCCAGGGGTAACCAGGTAAGGATAAACGTAAATGGGTCCACAGCTAATAACGTAAATGAATACACTTCAGTAACACCGACGCAGGCTGGCGAAACAGAAATTTCCAGGAAGTTTCTTGAGTTTGGATTTGACCTTGTTGACGCTAAACAATTTGAAAAATTAAAGGATGACAAATCATTGGAGAGTGCATTTGAAAGCCCCTCTGCAGCTTCAAAAATAGCTTCAAAGTATGGGGCAGATATAATCATAATTGGTGAAGCATTTAGTGAATATTCCAAGGCTCAAAATGGGCTGTCGTCATGCAGGGCAAGGGTAGATGTAAAAGCAGTTATGACAAAAGATGCCAGGCTAATAGCTACCCAGGCTTTTGATGGTTCGGGTTTAGATGCCACAGAAGTGATAGCGGGAAAAACGGCTTTGAAGAATGCCGGTTCAAAAATCGCAGATTATTTCCTGTCCCAGTTTTGCTCTAAATCTGATGATATAGTTGCGGCACTGGGAAGTAAAAAAAGCGCGGGAACCAATACCAACACAAGCGAGACAGACATCCAGTTTAATAATGTTGATTTTACCAAAACCATGGCGATAGGTAAAATGCTGCAATCAGTGAGCGGTGTATCAAAAGTTGAAAGAACATCTTTTTCGGATAATGTGGCAAAATATGCGGTAAGTCATACAGGCGATACTAACTCCCTTATTGAGAAAATTGCAACTAACAAGAGTGGAATAAAATTGAATATTAAAACGATTACAGATAACCTCGTGGATGTTGATGTAAAGTAAAATTTCTTTTTCCGTATATAATTGCTTGATAAAAATTTTATAATCCATGTCCCTTTAAAAAATAAAGAGCTACATTAAAAAATATAATCAGCCCGGTAACATCTACAAGGGTTGCTACAAATGGCGCTGATGATGATGCAGGATCAGCGCCTAATTTTTTTAATAATATAGGCAACATACTTCCGGTGAGCGAACCCCAGAGTACAACACCCACGAGTGAGAAGCTTACTGACAGCGCGATCAGGAACCAGTCAATTCCATAAATATCAGTCATTGCACCATGCTTCATGAGTGTATGCCAAACAAATATTCGCATAAATCCAATACATCCCAGTATTAAGCCCAGCATTAGTCCTGAAAGTATTTCACGGCGCATCACCCGCCACCAATCGGCAATCGCTACTTCACCGAGTGCCATCGCTTGTATAATTAAAGTAGAGGCCTGTGAACCACTGTTTCCCCCGCTACTCATGATGAGTGGAATAAAATTAGTAAGCACAATCACTTTGGCCAGTTCATCGTTATAGTATGCCATCGCTGTAGCCGTAAGCATTTCGCCTAAAAAAAGTATGATCAGCCAGCCAACTCTTTTTTTTACCAGCCCGAGAAAAGGTGTTTCAAGATATGGCTGGTCAAGGGCTTCAGCGCCACCTATCTTTTGTATGTCTTCGCTAAATTCTTCATTGGTAACCCAAAGCACATCATCAATAGTAATGATGCCAAGCAATACATTGTAATCGTCTACCACGGGAAGGGCTACACGATTATTCATTTTGAAAACTTCATTGGCAGTTTCCTGGTCGTCATTCACATTCAATTCAATAAAGCGCCCATCCATCATTTCACTTACTTTTCTATCGGGAGGAGCCAGTAGAAATTCCCTGATCCTTATATCGTCGAGTAATTCCCCATGCTTATTGATAACATATATTACGTCGATGGTTTCCGTATCTTTTCCTACGTGACGAATAATATTCAACACTTCCGCTACTGTGTTATATTCGTGAACATATACGTAATCAGGTGTCATGAGCCGTCCAACGCTATTCTCGGGATAGCCTAAAAGTGAAAGAGTGATTTTCCTTTCTTCAGGATCAAGCGTCTTTACAAGTTCTCTTACTACTTCATTGGGCAGGTCTTCTAAAAATGCGGTACGGTCATCGGGTTGCATTTGATTAAAAAGCTCGGCGCTTTTGTGCGGAGGAAGATTTTTGATAATTCTTTTTTGCGTGGAATGCTCAAGGATTTTAAAGATACTTACTGCACGGTGCAAGGAAAGGGCCAGGAAAATTTCTATTTCTCTTTCTTCATTTTCTTCTACCAGTTCAGCAACGTCACTTATGTTTTGCTGATTCAGAAATTCGCTTATCTCAACCTCATTCCCGGCTGCGAGAAGCTCCTCATATTGCTCCTGGATTGAAATTTCTTCCTCTGTCATACAATGGTTCTGAAGATTTGCCGCAAATTAATTTATTTTACATAAGTCATCAGTTTAATAATATGATAAAGCCATATTTACATGTAGATAAAATCTCTTTCAAAGGGAGGGGGGTATTTTCAAAAGAAAAGATTCCGGCTAATACAACTATAGAATATTCTCCGGTAATCGTAATGTCTGCGGAAGATAGAATTCACCTCGACAAAACCTTGTTGCATGATTATATTTTTGAATGGGGCACGGATAAAAAAAGATGTTGCCTGGCCCTTGGGCTTATATCTATTTATAATCACAGCTACAAAAGTAATTGCGAATATTTTATGGATTTTGAGAAGGAAATGATACGAATAAAAACAATAAGGCCGGTTGGAAAAGGAGAGGAAGTTACCATTAATTACAACGGAGACTGGAACGATGGCAAGCAAGTCTGGTTTGATGCGGACTGAATCAGGAATCAGCAATCAGCAATCAGCATCCAACATCCAGCAGTCAGCCTTGAGCATCCAGCACTTGCATCCAGTATTATAAATAACTTAAATTTTTTTATCGGTAAATATTATTCAATATTGCTTACTAATTTTACTAAAAAATATAAAAAAATGGATATAACTAAGAGAGATACAATTACAGACTATACGATTCTAACGAACACAGCTGATCGTACAAATGCAAGGTCGTTTATAGCAAATGTTTTCCTGCTCATGTTTATTGCCCTTGGCGTTTCTGCATTGTTTGCGTGGCAATTTTCAATTAATGATACTTTATTAAGTTACCTCGTATCGCCAACAGGTATTACCGGTTTGGGTAAAATCACCATTTTCGCTCCTTTGGGTTTTGTGCTTCTCATGTCATTTGGCTATAGAAAACTATCAGCCACGGCGCTGCTGGCGTTATTTATAGCTTATGCAGTTATTAACGGAATAAGTTTCAGCTTTATATTACTTGCCTTTACGCCGGGTTCGGTTTTAGGTTGCTTCCTGTCAGCTTCTGCTATGTTTGGTGTAATGGCTTTTATGGGTTACACTACCGACCAGGATCTTACCAAATTTGGACGCATACTGATGATGGGTGTTATAGGGATTTTAATCGCGATGGTTATAAATTTTTTCCTGCACAGCAGCGGCCTGGATTATCTTATAAGTATCATTGGCGTGATGGTGTTTACAGCACTTACTGCCTACGATGTGCAGAAGCTAAAAAGAATTGGTGAAGGCCTGGAATATGATGATGTGTCGGCTGCCGATACTAAAAAGATTTCGGTACTTGGTGCATTAAATCTCTACCTGGATTTCATTAATATCTTCATCTTTCTGCTTAGATTATTTGGCGGAAGAAGAAATTAAAACATTAGAATTTTGAAATAGAAAAAAGACGGTTTATTGCCGTCTTTTTTATTTAAAGAATCTCCCTTCTTGTCGTATGCTTAATAAGAAAGCTATCAATTTTATTACTTAGCTGCAAAATATTTTTTCAGGAAAAATTGTTTGTTATCAGAAGGAATAACTGCTGCCTAATAAAACCAGGCCGTGTAAAAAAAAGTGAGTAAAATAATAACAATTAGAATTCGAATAACAAGATTTGAATTGGAGTTGGAGGATAGTATATTTTTCATAAAAAGCGGTTTTGTCTTAATGGAATAGTTTGGAGAAATAAAATTATCTATCTCATTTTTTGAATCCAAATTAATAATGCTTTTTATTTTCTTTTTAGATGAATTAATTCATTTAGGTGCTAAAACGACTTTCATTTGCCGTATAATTACTATCCGAATTTATACTTAAAGGAATTCGATTTACATTTTTAAGAAAACCGAAGAGGTAAATCAAAAATTATACTTTTGATTGGACCGAAAAAAGGAAGTTTAAAATTCAATCTTTTAAAAGAAAAACTAATAATCTATCATTATCTCATGGGATTGTGTTTTTACAATGGATATTTTTGTTCCCTGCAACCTAATTGGAACCCAGGAACAAGTCCTGAAAGGACGATATACACTAACACAGGGTGTAGCCCTTTGAAAAACAAAGAAAAAATGACACAATCTCTTGTAAAAAATTACATGCACATAGTATTCAGTACAAAGTATCGCTAACCCCTTGTACACAAGCCGGTGGAAACCGGGCTGCATGCTTACCCCGGAGGCACCTGTAAAAATTTAGAATGCCATCCTGTAAAAGTGGGCGGATGTGGTGATCATATTCATATCATGTGCATGCTTTTGAAAAAGATAGTCTTAGAGATATGTGTAATTCTTTATCATCTTCAGCAAGGGAGAGTAATAATTGTCGTGCAGTGAATTTCATAAACGAAGCAAAATGCTGAATTAATCTCTGAATTTAACTTCGAATTTCTTTATCGCTGTTGTAATACAGCCCTTGTTTTAGCGTTATAATGTTTCATCACATTTTAGTATGAAGAAACCAGCGCTAACCATCATTTTTATTGTTCTATC
>JBDTSD010000187.1:0-7909 GCA_039931355.1 Ginsengibacter sp. | reverse complement strand
CGGCGTGTATCTGCTGAATCAAACTTATAAAAATAAGTGGGCAAAGGAATAAGGCTTCCATTGGGGCCATTATATTTTCCCAACTTACTATCTGTGGCAGAAGTACCACCGGCCATTGCCGCCTGGAAAATAATCTCACCGAAGGGATCAATCTGGTGGGCATCTAACTGGTTTTGCCAAAGGTCACGAAAGCCTGGATCTAATGAATGTTCACCCGATTGTATGATGTCTGCACATTCCTTATCTGCCATTTTATAATATTCGAGGTAGTTGCTTCCGCGTTCCATTTGGTTGTCTCTTCTTAATGAGAAACCACCCCTGAATAATGCGATGCGTGCACGCAAACCTTTCACGGCGGCTTTGGTAATTCTTTCATCCAGTTGGTCACCCAGAGCGGCAACGCCGGAGCGCCATGGCACCAGGTCTTCGGCAGTTTGCAGATCATTAAGAATATGATCGTAGATAGTGTCGCGATCTGTCTTTGCCAAAAATAAATCGGGCTGATCGGCTGATGGTTCAAACTGGGCAGGTAAGTCACCCCAGTTTCTAACCAACTCAAAATAGTATTGTGCTCTTAGCGTTAGAGCTTCACCATATAATCTTTTCAACTCAGCTTTTTGGCTGGGAGCGCCATTCGCATAGAGATCCATTTGCGGAATGTATTTTATACATTGATTGGATCTTTCAACCCCTGCATACATTTGGTTAAAAGGGCGATAAAGCTGTGCGTTCCCTGCGGTTAAATTATACCTTCCAATATCCCTTCTATCATTATCGCCTTCACCACCTGCTCCCATCATCACATCATTATCATAAGGAAAATACATGCTTATGCGGATACCGTAACCCTGGTCTCCGGTCATTTCCTGGTAGGCTCCGAAAACTGCTTTTTGTGCATTTTCCACCGTACCAAAAACTGTCTCAGGGCCGAAGGAAGATATTGGTTGCAGGTCTAAATATTTTTTACAGGAACTTAGGTTAGCCCCCACCGTTATAAGCACTAAAACAACCAGGGGATAATAGAATGATTTTATTTTCATACAAATAAATTTATTTTTTAGAAAGTAACATTTACACCAAAAATATAAGAGGTGCTCCGCGGATAAGCTGAAAAATCCACACCTGGCGTAACCGGGGTTGACCGCCGCGTATTTACTTCAGGATCGTAGCCGGTATAGTTTGTAATTACGGCAAGATTATTTAAAGTAACATAAGCCCTTAATTTTTGCATCTTAATTTTTTTAATAAATGATGCCGGCAAAGAATATCCAAAAGTGATATTGTTGATACGCAGGAAGGAGCCATCTTCTATGGCATACGACTGCGGATAAAATGAGCTACCTGTAGTAATTGGCCGCCACAATGTTGCATTTTTATTTAACTCTTTCAAAGCTTTTGGCTCCGTAACTACGTTACCATTTTCATCTACCGTGCGCCAGCGGTTGGTCTCGATCGCTAAAAGATTTGCGTTAGGCGTATAGCCGCTGCCAAACTCAATTTTATTATCATTAGCGATATCATTACCCACCTGGAAGTTTACAAATACGCTCAGGTCAAAATTCTTATAGGCGAATTGCTGATTTAAACCGCCGAAGAATTTGGGATTCGCATTGCCAATGATGGTTGCGTCGTCATTATAGTTTACAAGGGTATCCCCATTTAAATCTTTGTATTTAATAATGCCTGGCTGTGGCTTAAGGCCGGTTACAGCTATATCGTTTGGTACACCTGGCAGTAAAGTATATGTTTGGGTGGCAGCATCATAACTAAAATCATCTGTTGTGTAAAAGCCATCATTAATTAATCCATACATGCTTCCTACGGGAGCGCCTACTTTTACGATGTAGTCTGCCGGATTAGCGCCGCCTGCCCAGCCGGAACTTTGCAGGTAAGAAGTTTGCCTGCCAAGGCTAAGTATTTTATTTTGGTTGAAAGAAATATTAAAGCTGGCATTCCAGGAGAAATTTTTCTTTTCAACAACAGCAGCGCTCAGTTGTGCTTCGAAGCCATTGTTTGCTGTGGCGCCTACATTTTGAATCTGCGTAACATACCCAGACGTAGTTGGCACCGGAACTGATACTAATAAATTTTTTGTCTTGTTCCTATAATAATCCAGGTTCACCTGCAGGTGATTATTAAACAAAGAAAAATCTAACCCGGCATTGCGGGAAATATTTGTCTCCCATGTCAGAAGAGAGTTGGTCAAAGCAGCAGAACCAAATGCAGTCACTAATTGATTTTGCAAACCATAATAATTTTGATTGGTATTGAATTGTGTCAGGAAAAGAAATGATTCAATACGGTTATTACCTGCTTCGCCATAATTCAATCTTAGCTTAACATTAGAGATAAATGGCTTTAATCCATCCATGAATTTTTCATTAGACAATTTCCAGGCAAATGAGCCCGCAGGAAAATAACCCCATTGACGGCCCGGTGCGAATACGGAAGAACCATCAGCACGCATACTAAACGATGCTAAAAACTCATCTTTATATGCATAGTTTATTCTACCAAAAAAAGATTGTATTCGTTGTACATCTTCATCGCTTGTTGGGGATGGCTCCGCTACGCCCGCCGGCGGGCTTGCGAGGTTAAGGTTTCCTAACGCTTTTTCTGCACTGGTCCCGAGGGGAAAAAATCTTTGTATAATAGTGTTGCTGGTCCTTTTCACTTCGTAAGTCTCCTGGCCAAGTATTACATCTATATTATTATTGCTGTTGAAACTACCTTCCAGGCGCCTGTTAGTAAAGGAGAAGACGTTGGAATTATCAAAAGTAGCTCGGTTGCTTGTTTGCACAGTAGCTATAGGTTGCCCGGCACCGTTAGATATAGAATTTGAGGTCAGGCTGTCATCGTAAGAATTTGTTTTATAATCATGATAGTCATAACCGACTGTTGTTCTAAAAGTAAGAAATTTGGATATGGTGTAATCAGCGTAGCCGCTAAGCCCGATAATGGTTTGATACTGCCGCTTGTATTGCGAGTTTATTAATAAAAGAGGATTCACAATATAAAGCCCATTACCAGCAGTTTGATCTATTAACTCAGGATCGTAATTGGCAACTGCCTGGCCCGGTGACAAATAAGGAATATAGCGCACTGCCTGTCTTAAAAAGTTGAGGCTGCTGCTTCCTGCGTTAGAGGCGCCTGCACCATTGATCTTTTGATTATCGAAACGCAAATTGAACCCTACCTTTAATTTGGAGCTTACTTCATGAGTAAGCCTGAAATTTACCAGCTTACGATTGTAATCAGAATTAAGCATTACTGCTTCATTGCTGTTATCGGTAAGGCTGAGGTTAAATTGTGTTTTATCGCCGCCACCTGCAATGCTTACGTTATGCGTTTGAATGAAAGCGCTTCTGCCAAATACCTGGTCCTGCCAATCAACGAAAGGCGCCTGTTTGTATAACGAAAGATCATCCCACGTACCATAGGTGTCTAAAAATGACTTCTCATTTTGTGAACTTCCGCGGCTTCTTTCATATTGATAAAGAACAAACTCATACGGGCTTAAAACATTTAACTCATTACGAATTTTTTGAAACCCCGCAAAGCCGTTGTATGTGATAGTGCTCTTTCCCCTGCGGCCTCCTTTTGTTGTAATGATCACAACACCACTAGCACCTCTTGCGCCATAGATAGCGGTGGCAGATGCATCTTTTAATACGTCTATAGATTCAATATCCTGCGGAGATAAGGTGGAAAGCGCATTGTCAACAATTATTCCATCCACCACATACAAGGGTGAATTGTCCTGCGTGATAGAACCGCCGCCACGCACCCTTATCTGTACCTGTGCATCTGGCGAGCCTTCTGCACCTGTAACCTGCACACCCGCCAAACGCCCTGCCAGAGCCTGTTCAGCAGAGTTAATAGGAATATCTTTCAATTCTTTGGCACTTACAGATGACACAGAACCGGTAAGATCTTTTCTCTTCACCGTACCATAACCCACCACTACTACATCATTCAAAGTGGAAGAAGTTTGAACAAGGGAAATATCAATATTGCTTCGTGTACCAACCGTCACCTCTTTGTCTTCACTTCCCACATAGCTAAATACTAACACAGCCTTCCCGGTAGCAGGTACCGTTATGGAGTAATGGCCACTGGCGTTTGTAGATGTTCCCGTTTTAGTGCCTTGCACAGTCACTGTTACGCCAGAGAGTTGTTCACCACCAGCAGAAGTTACTGTACCGGTAACTGTTTTGCCCTGCGACCTTGCTGCCGTAAAGGAAAACAGCAAAAGAATCAAAGAATAAATTTTATATTTCATAAACAGCCTTATTTTAATTGAGCGGGTGAATTTTAATTATCTATTGCCGGTATAAAAATTATTGTCTTAGGATGAGCAAATCCCCCATTGCACTTATTAATCATCGCAAATAATAATAACAGCTTTTTTAACGAAACAAAAAAGGAGAGCAACAATTCATTATTTTTTAAGCAATCAATCATACGATGCGGGTACAATTTAGGAGGTGTTCACAGCAAGTTTACACATAATAAACAGACTATTTTGAAAGCAGCGAATGTATTTTTGCGCAAACGTTCCCGATAACGTTTGCAATTTTTTTACTCCAGAAAGCCTCACAAAAATTAATTACATTTATATGGGATTTTTAAATAAATTTTTCTGAAAAATTGTCCCGATGAGAAGCTAAACTGCTTATATGAGATTTGATACAGTAACCATAAAAGATATTGCAAAAGCTTTGAATTTTTCTACCTCTACTGTATCCAGGGCGCTGAGAGGAAGCTATGAAATAAGCGCCGAAACAAAAAAGCTCGTACTGGAGTATGCCGAAAAAATCAACTACCGTCCTAATCCAATTGCATTAAGTTTGAAAGAAAGGCGAAGCCGCGCAATAGGTGTAGTAGTAAGCGAGATTGCCAACAACTTTTTTTCACAGGCCATTGATGGTGTTGAATCAATCGCATATAATCGCGGGTATCATGTTATCATCACACAAAGCCACGAATCGGAACAAAGAGAGAAAGTAAACGTAATGCATCAGGCATCTATTTCGGTTGACGGTTTGCTTATTTCCTTATCAAGTGAAACCGCGGACTTTTCCTATTTAAAAGAGCTTCACGATAAAGGATTTCCCATTGTTTTTTTTGACAGGATTACGGATGAAATAGAAACACATAAAGTAACTGCTACTAATTACCTGGGTGCCTTCCAGGCAACCGAGCATTTGGTTTTCCAGGGTTTTAAAAAAATTGCGCACATTACTAACTCTCCTCTGTTGTCTATTACCACCGAAAGGCTCAATGGATATAGTGATGCTCTTGAAAAACACAATATCCCCTTTGATGAATCGCTGATAAAATATTGTAATCATGGCGGAATGATCCTTGACGAACTGAAAAATGTGCTGAAAGAATTATTTCAGGGAAAGACAAAACCGGATGCCGTATTTACTGCCAGTGATCGCATTACAACTATTTGTTTCGGACTATTAAAAGAGATGAACCAAGAAAAAGGATTAGGCTTTACTGGTTTTACTAATACGAAAGTAGGCCCCCTGTTTGATCCTCCGATGACCGTTGTAAAGCAGCCTGCATTCGAGATAGGCCAAACCGCCACAGAGTTATTAATTCAAATGATCGAAAGCAAAAGGCCGGTGGTTGATTTCGAAACAAAAATTTTAGACACAGAGCTGATAATAAGAAAGAGCTCATTGAAAAAGGATGCAGTTAGTTTAAGCTAACCATAATGATTCACGTTAATCAAGCAATCGCCTTCTATTTTACATTGATGTTTTTTACATTATCCAGTATATAAATTGGTTTTTGAGGAGTGATAATGCTCGCGTTATTTACAGTAAGATCAGATGCATTAGTCGCAACAAATCCCTTTTCCGCAGATATAACTATTCTATTAAAATGGATTTTGGTTACCGGCATTTCGGGCAAGCCATTTATATAAACCGCGGTTTGAGCACCATTGCAATAAATATGGTCAAAATAAAAATCAGTGAACATTGGAGTTTTATCTCTTATAGCCCGCGGCTGATTTCCTTTTACCGTGCCTGCAGGAACATCTTGATAATAGGTGTCAAATGAAATCGCTTCATGTTCTATACCCGACATAAAAATATTGCTAATAAAAATATTTTTCACCTGTCCACCGCGGCCTGTATTGCTTTTCACCCTTATGCCGATATCCGTGCCGATAAAATTACAGTCAGTTACAAAAATATTCTGCATACCCCCATCGGTATTGCTGCCGATTACAAAGCCTCCATGCCCATGATACACCACACATTTGGCAATTACTACATTTTCAAGATTAGGTAGGGAATCATCTTTACTATTGCTGCTTGATTTCATGCAAATCCCATCGTCGCCGGCACTTACTGTGCAATCGTAGATCAATACATTTTTGCACCTGCTTATATCAATACCATCTCCGTTTTGTGCCCACCAGTCATTAAATATATTCACGTGATTCATGGTAAGGTTTGTACAACTGTTCGGGTAAAAAACAAACTTGGGAGAATTCCTTATCGTAATATTTTCTAATAGAATATTATCGCAGTTCATTAAATAAACCATGTACGGCCGCAGGTAATCTCTTGCAGGGAGATAGTCACTTGAGTCAGGCTTTTCTTTTTGCTTTTTTAAATTTTTAAGAAAGCCTTCCCCCTCCATTGCTTCTTTCGTAGGCCACCATATTTTTCCATCTTCGCTTATGACACCGCCAGAAGAAGTAAACTCTTTCCATTGCGAAGCAGTCGTTTTTTCCTTTTTTACCGGCCGCCAGCTTTCTCCGGCACCATCAATTATTCCTTCCCCGGTAATGGCTATATTTTTAAGATCATAGCCATAAATTGGAGAAGCCGGAACAGTGGTGGTGCTTTTTCCAGAGGCTTTGATCATCGGGTATTGGGAATGATCTTTCGTAAAAAGTATAATTCCGCCACCCTCCACATACAGGTTGATATTACTCTTCAATTCGATAGGACCGGTAAGCCATAGCCCTTGCGGCACAATAACCTTACCGCCGCCTGCTGCTTCACATTCCGTGATTGCCTTCTTAAATGCATTCGTATTTAGCGTCTGCCCATCACCGATAGCGCCGTAATCTTTTATGGAAAAATTTTTATCCTGAAATTGAGGAACAATAATATCCGGCATTTTAAAAGGCGCATTTTTTATATACCATTCGGCATTTTTTTCCTGCGCATTTATTGTGCTACATGCAAAAAAAATAGCCAAGCCTAAAACCAGTGAGAATTTTAAATATTGAATTTTTTTGAAAGAAGTTATTCGCATTCTTTTTTTGTTTAAAAGTTATTAATGGGCTGATCAAAATTATGGCAGCGCTTTATTGAAGACGAAAATAGCTTCGTAATGTCACAGCAGGCAATCAAGCGATCTGCGTATAATTTGGAAGGTGTTCCAAAGCAAGTGTACGCATAACAAACAGACTATTTTCAAAGCCGGGCGAATATTTTTGTGCAAACGTTCCCGATAACGTTTGCAATTTTTTAGAAGATTTAGTATCAATATTTATCAGGTACAATGACCGCAGAAAATTGTTGTTTGAAAAGACCGAACGAGTCGGAAAGTTAATGGCAGAGCAGCTTATCGTGCTGGCTGATTTATTTGCAATAGACTAAATGCCATTAGAAATTTATAAGTTATCGCCGATGCAAAGAAATAAAACGGGTAAAGAAACTGAACGCCACTGTCTGGATAAGGATACTGTGCCTCTCAGAAAAAATATTTTTATGGCTAAAATTACACGGCGTTTGTCCGGCTGCCGGAATAGTAGAATCATTAGATTAAACTAAGGCAAGTGTACATGACATTGCCTTCACAAAAACAAAAAAGCCCGCAAACATAGTGTTTGCAGGCTTTTAGCACAATTTGGTGAATGAAAAAGTGGAGC